>NZ_JBGSXF010000065.1:0-29786 GCF_041751555.1 Persicitalea sp.
TCAGGACGCGGATTATGAAGACGCCGTCGTACTACGCCGATTGGAACACCCGGCTGGGAACGGAAGAATCGCACAAAGACTTACATCTGCTGAAATTCAAGAACTTCGGTATTTCGCGCTTTTCGCTCATGCTGGGCGTTAGGAATCCGCTTAACACCGCCGTGACGCCCGCTCGCTTCGGCAACGACAATCCGACGCTGGTTTCGGCCTATGACGTAGGTCGGCCCTATATTCTCGATCCCGTGTCTTTGGAATTGCAGACGCCAATTGGCGATAGTAGCGAATGGATGACGGGTACTCCGGCCAAAGTACCCTGGGCTTTCGAGTTGTTCGAAACCACGGCGCACCCCTGCTTCGATCCTCACACGAAGGAGTTGTTCAGTGTCAACTATTCACGCGTCGAGCAGTCGGTCATTATGGCCGGGCGGACGGTACACCATCTTAAAAATAACCACGAACACTTCAAGCAAAAGCTGGTCGAACTCATGGAGCGGCACCAGGACAATCCCGACCACAATTCTGTTCGGGAACGCCTGACGCATTTTTTTGAAAATCTGGACGAAGAACTGTACCCACCGTCTAAACCAGGTTTCTTTGCGCGCATTCGGCAAGCCGTCGAATCTTTTTTTCAAAACATTTTTCACAAAAAAAACAAGAAGGACGAGGCCAGCGGAGCGGCCGTCACGCTGATGCGCTTCGATGGTACGGGCCCCTGGAAAAAATGGGTGTTGCACGACCAACACGGCGAACAGTTGCAGATAAAGAACTGCATGCACCAAACCGGGCTGACGCGAGACTATATCATTTTGCAGGATTCGTCCTTTAAGTTTTCCAACGAACTGCTCATCAATAACCCTTTCCCCGAACACCTCGGACTGGAACGCTTCATCAGGAAGGTACTGGCAACGACCATGCTGCCCTACACCGAATGCTACCTCGTGCGGCGGCAGGACTTAAAAGAGGATGCCAATAGAGCCATTGCCTACAAGCTCGACAAGCCGATCCCGATCGAGACGATCCACTTCTCCTGCGACTACGAAAATCCCGGCGGACAAATCACGCTCTATGGCATCCACAATGCCGCCATGTGCGTGGCCGAATGGATTCGCCCTTACGACCTTTCGGCCCTCACCGGAAAAGCCATAGATCCCGAGGTACTTAGCCTGTTTTCGCTGGGTACGATGGACGTAAGCCGATTGGGGAAATGGAAAATTGACGCAAAAAATAACCGATTGCAGGAAGACAAGTCAATTGTGCTGTGCGAAACCGGAGACACCGAGGCTCCCGCCGGAGAGCCGATGGGATTCAATACCTGGACGATTAGCCTGTATACCTTTCGGGACATCATCGCAAGCGATACGGTGGCTAATAAAATCGAGCATCTGTGGTTCGTGTCGAGCGGACTGGATTCCCGGATGCTCACCGTATTCATCGAGCAGCTTTACCGAGACTACCCAAACCGACAGATTCCCTACGAAAAAGTAAAGGAACTTACGCGTAAAGGATTGCCGTACAGCCTGAATTATCTGAATACCGAAACGATGACCACGAATGATTCTGGCTACTATCAGTTCATGGACGGAGACTACCTGCGAAGTGTACAGTTCGTGCCCCGCAAAACGCCGACACCGGGTGTACCCTACGGACTCGACGGATATATTTATTGCAGTATTCAGGTCGCGTACCCACAGGCAGACGGGTCATGCCGTAGGCAGGGGGAGTTTTGGATATTTCGCGCCGAAGCGATCTCAGCCGGGCCGATTTGCAAAATGTACCACCCCGAGGTCAACTTCTGCTTTACGCTGCATTCCGCCTGGCTTCCCAACCCGCAACCAAACTCGATGAAACATAAGATCGATGTTCGCAAAGATTATGGAAAAGTCATCGACAATCTGCCTGATAAAGTCCTGATCGAGGATTTTTTTGAAAAGTACGTGTACCCCAATTTTAGCTAAACAAAACAAGTATGGCTGAATACACTCACAAGGAAAAGCTTTACGAAAGCGAAACGACCACGATCAACCTGGCTTCCGCAGCAGGTCGGTCGGAGGACGTAATAATCAAGACACCGCGGCAAGGCGACTATTCGGGCGTTTACAACGAATACAACCTCTGGCGTGGCGATAGTCTGCGGTACAAGACGCTGACGGTGGAATACATCGACGACAAACCATCGCTTATTCGCACCTATGTGCCCGGCACTTCGCTCAAAACTCTGATTGCCGAGGGCAATTCCGGGCCGGATTTTTTCTTCGAGTACGCGGCCGAGATTGCCCGTCAGTTGCAGGATGTTCACGACCGCTCGATCATTCACAAAGACATTTCCTCACCCAATATTATCGTCAATACCCGCATGAAATGGGTATCTATCGTGGATTTCGATTCCAGTATCGAAGCCGAGTCCTATCGGGTGTCCGTGTTCGACACTACCTGGCAGATTGGGAAGACGCTTTATATTTCGCCGGAGCAGACGGGGCGCATGAATCGGGCGGTGGATTACCGAACCGACTACTATTCGTTGGGGGTCGTGTTTTACGAGATGCTCACGGGAAAACTACCTTTCCAATCGAGCGACGTGCTCGAACTGATTAACGATCATCTCGCCGTAGAACCAGAGCGTGTGGACGCGCTCGTACCTGAGATTCCCAAAGTACTGGCAGAACTCGTCGCCCGGCTTATGGCCAAGGATGCCGAGGAACGCTACCAATCGCTCGGCGGCCTGATTGCCGACCTGCAACGCTGCCGCCGGGAATGGGGCATCAGCAAGAAAATTACCAATTTCACCCTGGGAGCCGAGGATAGACCTGCCCGACTGCGCGTTTCCCAGAAGATGGTGGGTCGAGAAGCCGAGCTTGAACAAATTTTACACCTTTTTGACCTGGCGGTAGCGGGCGAAAAAGTATTTCTGACGGTAGGTGGACAAAGCGGGGTGGGAAAGTCCACTCTCGTTTATGAAACGGCCCGCCCCCTGACCGAACATCGGGGGCTTCTGCTGAGCGGGAAGTTTGACCTTCAACAAAAAAATGTCCCCTACTATGGCTGGATCAGGGCTCTCGAACAGTTTGCCGAGAATGTCATGGAGGAGCCCCCCGAGGTGTTGGAAGAATGGAGGGAGAAATTCAGTGAGAAATTGGCGGGGCTGGATTCGATTCTCGTTCGCCTGGTACCAAAACTATCGGCGGTGCTCGATCCATCGACTGAACTACCCGAACCCAATGCCACGGAGTTGAAGAACCGCTTACAATACGCTCTGGGGCTTTTTATCTCGGTCTTGGCCTCCCCGGATCACCCGCTGGTACTTTTCCTGGACGACTGGCAGTGGGCCGACGATGATTCGATTCGACTTCTGTCCAGCCTCATCGACAATCCAAATCTGAGCCACCTTCTGCTCGTGGCTGCCTATCGAACCGACGAGGTAGATGTTACGCATCCTTTTTACCCACTCTTGCCCACGGAGTCCGATGAGAATAGGGCAGAGTCGGATCAACATGTTGACATTCAACTCAGAGTACTAACCCAAACCGACACGCAAACATTACTGCGCAATACCCTTCAGGGCAATCTGCCAGAGTTTGAGCAAGAAATCGACGAGCTTTCCAGCGTTGTTTTTTCCAAGACCCAGGGCAATCCTTTCTTCATCGAGCAATTCTTGAACCTGCTCTTTGAGCGAAAGCTCCTTTGGATGAATAATCAGGATCAGACATGGTCATGGAATTCGGATAAAATCAGAGACATGACCATTTCTGAGGATGTGGTCAATCTAATTTTGGATAAAATTCAAACTTTGGAACCCGAAACACTACGGGCGCTCTCGGTCGCGTCGGCGATTGGAAACACATTCAGCCTGGAGCAGGCAGCCAACGTGATGAACCAAAAGGTTTCCTCGCTGCACCATCGTCTGTGGCCCGCCGTTCAGAGCAATTGCATCTTGCCAATTCGCAGCGATTATCGGTACATTCCGGAATTTTACGAGGAGGCACACACCGATGTCAACTTCCGCTTCGCCCATGACAGAATACAGCAGGCATTATACGAAGCAATCGACCCCGAGGAAAGGAAATCGCTGCACTTGTCGATCGGTCTGGGCCTGTTACATGCTCAAAAATCAGAAGACCTAGTATTTGAGATAGCCAACCATTTTTTGAAATGTCCCGATTTGATTCGGGATTCGGAGTCGGGTATAGCCGAAGTACTGCGAAAAGCAGGCACCAAAGCCTACCAGTCGGCAGCTTTCGACGCGGCCTTTCAGTACCTGTCACTTTGGGAGAGCCTCGTTCCGCAGCCTGATCGGGATTTGCTGCCGCAATACCGCATGTTGATCGAAACAGCCCACCTGAGCGGACGGGGTGAAGCGTCGGTGGCTATTGAAGCAAAAACCCTGGATTTGTGCGTCACGCAGGAGGAGCGCAGTGAAACCTTCGAGACGATGATCATGAGCTACACGGCTACGGATAAGTTGGCCAAAGCAACTGAGCTAGGACGTACGGCCCTGGCCGAACTCGGCATCAGGCTGCCGAAGAAAGCCCGCAAATGGCAGGTCGCCTACCGGGCAGTACATTCGCGATTCATGCTTTCTGATACCAAAATCGCCACGATAGCCGACTGGCCGCAAATGACTGACTCCCGCCGACAATGGGCTATGCGGCTGCTCAATGCTTCCCTTTCTGCTTATTTTATCCACAATTTCGACACCTATCCACTACTTATTTTCAAGATGGTGGAATTGAACAGTAAATTCGGAAACACGCGCGAATCCATCACGGGATTTGGTTCTTATGGGTTGATTCTGGCCGGAAACATGAATGCGCCCGAGAGTGGCTACACGGCGGGCAAGCAAGCCCTTGAACTGCTAGAAAAGTACCAGGCTGAAGAACTGATCGCCCTGGCAGGTTTCATCGACCACACCTTCATCGCCCACTGGAAAGAACCCATCGGCAAGATGGCCGAGCGGTGTATCGAAGCCTATCGGCGTGGACTGGCTGTGGGCGACATTTGGTATTCGGGCTGGAATTTGTACATGAGCAATGTGTATTGTCTTTACGTGGGTGGCAAACTTTCCCATCTTATCGAGTCACTCCGCGCTCACCGGGGATTCTGCGTACAGCATAATCTTCCAAATCCCCGGCCACGCACCGACCACGATCTGTACTTCTGCCAAAAGATGCGCTACGCCAACTACTCCGACCCCAGCTTTGACTGGCAGGACATCATTTCCAGTTTTCAGGAATCCTCTGACCTCACCGCCCTGTTTCAAGCCTATTTCCACTATGCACTTTGTAGCTTTTGGCTAGGCGAGACAAATACTGCCTGGCAAATGTCCGGATTGGCCGAGAAGCATGTCGAATCATCGAAGAGTAGCTTTTCTTATCCATTTTTTCTTATCTTCTACTCCCTGGCGGGATTGAGCGTGTATCCACATGAGTCGGCCTCAATACAAAAGAAAATCAGGGCAAAATTATCGTCCACGCTGAAGTACCTCGGCAAGATTGCCGCGATGCAGGAAGCAAACTACCGCTGGGCTGAAATGTTGGTGCAGGCGGAATACGATCGGGTACTTCGCCAAGATTTCAAGCCCAAGAACTACCAAAGTGCCATTGAAATGGCTCGTCAGGCGGGGTTGCACGTCCCGGCGGTGCTGGCCCGACTGCAGATGGTACGGGCAATGCTGCGACTGGAATACCCTGATCGCGCCGATGAGTTGGAAAAACTTCGCGCCGAACTGAAACACTGGGAAATGGAAGGGGTTTTGGCGGCTTTGGACAAATCAATTATGGAAAATATCGAATAATTTCAATTCGTCTGCATCCTTTTAGCTGATTCTCTCGTACATACTGTTGTTGGCCAGCCAAAATGGTGCGCCGACGACAATAGTAATAACTTAGAGGGGACGGTAGTGCTTAGACCTGCTTCATTCATTGGAGCAGGTCTTTTTTTGTCTGAGCTTTTTTCTGTTTGGTTGATGCTAGAAATATTTCTCCTTACATCAATAAGCCCGCAAAGGTAGCTGACATATACGAAGCCAAGGTACCGCAAATCAACGCCCGGAAACCCAGCCGTGCCAAGTCAGACCGCCGCGACGGGGCCAACTCGCCGATGCCACCCACCTGAATGGCAATAGAGCTGAAATTGGCAAATCCACAAAGAGCAAAACTAGTAATGACCAGCGTCTTGGGATCGAGCGTTTCTTTGATTTTGACCAAATCCAGGTACGCTACAAATTCATTGATGACCATTTTGGTCCCCATCAAGGCTCCGGCCGCCTGTACATCCCGCGAGGGAACGCCCATAGCCCAGGCAAAAAGAGAAAAAAGATTGCCTAAAATATAATTGAAGCTAAGTTCGGGGAAATTAAATATTCCACCCACCTTGCCAATGAGGTAGTCGAATAGTGCGACCAGCGCGATGAAGCCTATGAGCATCGCTACCACGTTAAAACCTACTTTCAATCCTTCGCTCGCTCCGGCGGCGATGGCGTCGAGCAGGTTGGCGTGCGTTTTCTTAATGTCCAGTTTAATGGCCCCCTTGGTTTCTGATTTTTCAGTTTCGGGATAAACGATTTTTGAAATAACCAATGCCCCCGGCGCGGCCATCAGGCTGGCGGCAATGAGGTAGGGCGCGGGAACGCCCAGCGAAATATAAACGGCCATCACGCCACCCGCGATGCAGGCGAAACTACCCGTCATGGAAGCCATGAGTTCCGAGTTGGTCATTCCCTTCAGGTAGGGCTTGATCATAATTTGCGCCTCCACCTGGCCGACGAACGTACTCGCTACGTTGGACAAAGCCTCCGCTCCGCTCACGCCCATGAGCCAGTACACCCCACGCGCGATGACGGCCACCACGCGCTGCATGATGCCGAGGTGATAGAGCATATTGACCAGTACGGCCACGAAAATAATAGTGGGTATTACTCTAAAAAAGAACACAAAGTCGTTGCCGGGGCCAAATGCCTTCTGCATCAGATCGCTGCGCACCAGGGTACCGAAAACGAAGTCCGCGCCTTTGTCAGAAAAAGAAAGCAATTTCTGAACTTTATCTCCCAGCCACTGAAATACGATTCGTCCCGTATCGGTGCGTAGAATAAACACGGCCAAGCCAAATTGCAGAGCCAGCCCTACGCCCACGGTGCGGTAGTTGATGGCCTTGCGGTTATTCGAGAGCGCGTAAGCGACCCCTAAAATAAGTACGATGCCAATGAGTCCGGTAAATCTTTCCATGCAGGAGGGCGGGTTTGTTTTTTCAACGAAACCGCGAAAGTAGGCATAATTAGCCTTAGAAATGAGTACGCACAGGAGCTTTGCGGCTTTCCTTAAAAAACAACAACCCTAAACTCTAATAAACTATGGAAGACCCAACCCTCATTCCACCAACCGATATCCCCGCCGAGCAGCGGTCGCTGGGGATGTGGATGCACCTCACCCCCCTTTTAGCTACGTTTGCCAGCTTTATTATCCCTATTCCCTTCTTGTCGTTGATCGCCACTTATATCATTTACTCCACCCAGAAGGACAAAGGAGCCTTTGTACTCGAGAATGGCAAAGAATCCGTCAACTTTCAAATCACCCTGGCCATCGCCATCGTAGCGATTATGATCATTCTGGTCGTTGTTTTTGGTGGCTCGATTATGTCAACCATTATGGGCGGACAGTTCGGCAACGACGCTGCCACAGGAGTGGGGGTAGTAGGGCTGGTCGGCTCGGGCATTTTTATGATTCTGGCCTTTTCACTAATTGGCATCGGTGCCCTGGTATTGATGATAATCGGTACCATGCGGGCGAACAATGGCAATGTGTATCGTTACCCCGTTTCCTTGCGATTGGTGAAGTAGCTCATGCATGATAACATCAAAAGCCCCGCTACTTCTTGCAGCGGGGCTTATCCTTTTTGTTCAATTTGTGCTTTCTGGCACCTCGTCAGGAATATCCTGAGTTATCTCAGAAGAGGTCTCCTCCCTAAATAGCCGTGCCTCCATTACTTCCTCGGGCTTTGTTTCAAAAAATGCACTGTGAATGTCGAAAGGCTTCGTCCCCTCCCCCACGTGGCACTTTTCGTAAGTACCGTCCTCGCGTAGTTCGTAAGAATTGACGTTGTCACGCAGGTTGTATTCCAGCATAAGGATGGCCTCCTGTCGCACCCGCTCACTGACCAGCAAGAACAGCGACTCGATGCGGCGATCGAAACTTCGGACCATAACGTCGGCACTACCGCCGTACACCATGGGATCGTCATTGTTCTGGAAGTAATAAATCCGGGAGTGTTCCAGTAAATCACCCACGATTGAGCGCACTCTGATATTTTCACTCAATCCTTGGCGACCAGGCCGGATGCAGCAGATACCGCGAACGATCAGATCGATCTTGACGCCTGCCTGAGAGGCTACATACAATTCTTCGATGATGGCCTTGTCTTCCAACGAGTTGATTTTAATGCAAATACCGCTAGGCAGGCCATTTCTGGCGTTCTCGGCTTCCTTCCGAATCATTTCGATGATCCGGTCGCGCATCTGGCGCGGAGCGGTGATAAGGTTGCGGTAGTCGCTGGGCAGCGAGTGGCCCGTGATGACGTTGAAGAACTCCGAAATATCGTGCGTGTATTCTTCATTGGTAGTCAGCAGCCCGATGTCGGTGTAAAGTCGGGCGGTGTCCTCATTGTAGTTACCCGTGGAAAGGTGAGCGTAGCGGACGACTTTTTCGGCCTCTTTACGCACAATCAGCAGGAGTTTGGTGTGGGTTTTGAGCAGGCCAATGCCGTAAATCACGAAGCAGCCCGCCTTTTGCAGTCGCTGCGCTTCGCGGATGTTGTTCTCCTCGTCGAAGCGAGCCTTTACCTCGAAAAGAACGGCCACGTGCTTGCCATTTTCGGCGGCGGTGAGCAGGGCCTCAGTCACGCGCGATTTTTTGGCCAAACGGTAAATAGTCAGCTTGATCGACAGCACGTTGGGATCTTCCGCAGCCTGTTCCAGAAGTTGCAGAACCGGCTCGAAGTTGTTGTAGGGGTGGTGCAAAAGAATATCGCGCTCGCGCATCACCTCAAAAATATCGGCACTCCGCTCACGGCCCATCGTCAACGGCGGCACCGGGGCGTGCATGGGAGGAATCTGGTCTTTGAATTCGCTGTGGCCGATGAGTTGCCAGAAGCAGGTGTAGTCCAGGAGCCCCCCCGCCCGGAAGACATTGAAGTCGTCGATTTCCCAGCGTTTCTTCAACAGGCTGAGCAGATCTTCGTCTACATCGTGTTCCACTTCTACTTTCACGACGCGCCCCAGGCGCCGATTCTTGATTTTTTGCTTGATCTCATCGATGAAGTCCACCTCCATATCGTCGTTTTCCTCTAACGAAAAATCGCCGTTGCGGATGATCCTGATGAGGTTGGTGGAAACGATGTCTACGTTCCGATACAGTTTCTTGATGTAGGCTTTGATAATGTTTTCCAGCGGCAAGAAAAGTATCTCATCTTCGCGTTCGATGATATAGAACCGGGGTAGGTTCGGCGGCAACTGCACGAACGATAGTTTGCGATCTTCCTCGCTGGTGGTTCCAGAAACCTGCGTTATTACGCCAAGGATCAGCACTTTTGCCAATAGCACCGGAAATACGTGGGTGTAATCGTAAAGCATCGGCGTCAGCATCGGATAGATCGTCCGGTCAAAGTATTCCGACACTTTTTCAGTTTCCACCTCAGACAAGTCGTCCATCCGGGCCAACGAGCAGTTGTGTTCGTGCAAGAGGGGTAGCAGGTCTTCCTTGTAGCACTGATTTTGCTCCGACACAAACTGTTGCAGGGAGCGTAGCAGCGTTTTTCGGAAGGGTACTTCGCGCAGGCCCGAGTAGTCCACGCGTTCTTTGCCGTAGTCCAGGTAGTTGTACAAACTACCCACTCGAATCGAGAAAAATTCGTCGAGGTTGGAGGCCGTGATGGCCAGAAATTTTAAACGGTCAAAAACCGACCGCGTCGGGTCGCAAGCCTGATCCAGGACACGTTCGTTGAATTTCAGCCAGCTAAGGTCGCGGCTAATGAAATCGCTCTGCTCGATCAGCTCGTTGACTTTGTCCCCGGCTCGCATGAATTTCCCCTCGTCCATGGTTTCCTTTTTATCTTCAAAAAATGAAAATATGTTCGATAACGGCCCTTTTCTATCGCTACTTCTTAATTCTTTTGGCATGGCTTGTTTCCTTTTGGTTCCTTTTATTTCAAAAGGAGGAGGGAGGAAAGGATAAAAGAATGCTGGCGCAAGCTTTCCTTTCCTCCCTCCTCCTTTCCTCCTCTCCTCCTTCATTTAAACGTCCACGCGAGCGTACTTGGCGTTCTTTTCGATGAACTCACGGCGGGGGGGTACTTCGTCGCCCATCAGCATCGAGAACAGGTGGTCGGCTTCGGCGGCAGATTCGATGTTTACCTGCTTAAGGGTACGATTCTCGGGGTTCATGGTCGTTTGCCAGAGTTGCTCGGCGTTCATTTCACCCAAACCCTTATATCGCTGTGTGTTGACTGATTCCTCGCGGCCGTTGCCAAGTTCCTGCACGGCGGCTTCGCGTTGGGCTTCGTCCCAGCAATAGCGCTCTTCTTTGCCTTTTTTGATTAAATAAAGCGGTGGCTGTGCGATGTAGATGTAGCCGTTCTCGATCAGTACTTTCATGTACCGGAAGAAGAACGTCAGGATCAAAGTACGAATGTGACTGCCGTCTATGTCGGCGTCGGTCATAATAATGATCTTGTGGTAGCGCAGTTTCTCGATGTTGAGCGCCCGCTCATCGTCCACCATGCCGATCTGAACGCCCATGGCGGTGAACATGTTTTTGATCTCCTCGTTTTCGTAAATCCGGTATTCCTGCGCCTTTTCGACGTTCAGGATTTTACCGCGCAGGGGCAGAATGGCTTGGAAAGCCCGGTTACGCCCCTGTTTGGCCGTGCCACCCGCTGAATCGCCCTCTACCAGGTACAGCTCGCACTGCTCGGGATCGGTTTCGGAGCAGTCGGCCAGTTTGCCGGGCAGTCCGCTACCCGTCAGGATATTCTTGCGCTGCACCATCTCGCGGGCCTTGCGGGCGGCAATGCGGGCCTTGGCGGCCAGCACCACTTTGTCCACGATCGTGCGGGCTTCCCTGGGGTGTTCGTTGAGGTAGTTGTCCAGCATTTCGGACACCACCTGACTCACCGCCCCGGCCACGTCGGAGTTACCGAGTTTGGTCTTGGTCTGTCCCTCGAACTGCGGCTCCTGCACCTTCACCGAAATGACGGCCGTGAGCCCCTCTCGGAAGTCGTCGCCGCTTATCTCGATCTTCTCCTTGGCCAGAATCCCCGACTTATCAGCGTAGCTTTTCAGCGTCCGCGTCAGCGCGGCCCGGAAACCCGAAACGTGGGTACCGCCTTCGATGGTGTTGATATTATTGACGTATGAAATGACGTTCTCGCCGTAAGAGGTATTGTACATCATCGACACCTCCACGGGCATAATACCCTTGTCGCTGTCCATGTGGATTGGCGCGGGAATAAGCGGTTGCCGGGTACTGTCGAGGTAGGTAACAAACTCTACCAGACCACCTTCTGAGAAAAACTCATCGTACAATGGCTTGCCATCGTCGTCTGTCTCGCGCGTGTCTGTAAGGGTCAGGCGCAGCCCTTTATTCAGGAAAGAAAGCTCGCGCAGCCGATTGGCCACAGTCTCGTGCTTGAATTCCGTCACGGTGAATATGGAATCGTCTGGTTTGAAGTGAATGTACGTTCCCGTGTCGTCGGACTCACCAATGGCGCGAACCGGGTACATCGGAATGCCTTTCTGATACTCCTGCTCGAAAACCTGCCCTTCGCGGTGTACCTCGGCCCGCAGATCGATGGAGAGGGCGTTGACGCAGGAAACCCCCACGCCGTGCAAACCACCCGATACTTTGTAGGTGTCTTTATCGAACTTACCCCCGGCGTGCAGCACGGTCATTACCACTTCGAGGGCCGAACGTTTTTCTTTGGTGTGAATTCCCGTCGGGATGCCGCGGCCATTGTCCCGCACCGTGATCGAATTATCTTCTTCTATTACCACGTGAATGGTATCGCAGTAGCCAGCCATCGCTTCGTCGATGGAGTTATCGACTACTTCCCATATCAGGTGGTGTAATCCTTTGAAACCGGTATCTCCGATGTACATCGCCGGGCGTTTCCGCACGGCTTCCAGTCCTTCCAGAACCTGGATGTTTTCAGCCGAATAATTGTTTAATGCCAGTGTTGCTTCGTTAGCCATGAATGTTGTTTTACGCTACAATAGTTGGTGCCCGCCAAAGCGGTTTTTTTGAACGGGTAAAGATACCATTTTTTCCTCATTTTGCCTAGCTCAGACCGATCTAATCATCCAACATGGAAGCGCAGCTCGACCTAGGTCAGAAAGTCTTGCGAAACGAATAAAAACAGCGTGTTCAGCGGAGCTTGATTGCATGATCAGCACCTACTTCGAGGCGGTATTTCGTCAGAGAAAACGAATCGCCCGACTGGTACCCGATTCTATAGACACCGGATGGAAGGTTATTGCTAAAAAATCGTGTCCATATTTTTGATTCCCTCAGCCCTCCCGCAGTTAATATTTTGCGGTATCCGTTTCGGCCACGATAGAATGGTATCCACAAGGCTCCCCCCCGATCAGGAACAAGTACCAAAAAGGGGGCAGAACCAATGAAGTTATGATCCACAAGAAGCAGTTCGGTCTCTTGGTGTTCGCTACTGGCATCGGTCAAATCACTCACTAACTCTTCAAAATCGAGTGTGATACTACTATCTACAGCGGCCCCCTGGGAGGGTAGTTTTGGTAGGTTAACGATAGGTTGGCATATCCCGCGTTCGATAGCGGCTGCGTACACTTCCCGGATGTTATCGTTGAAAGCAGGTGGATACTGCAAGAAGGTTTCGTAGTTCTGCCAGTTGGCATAATCGGCCCGTAACCAGTCCCGGCGGTATTCCAGATCCCCCACATAGTTCAGGTGGGAAACAAGATTATACAATATAGCCCCTGCACCCCAGATAGTCGCCCAACGGATGGCGAAAAATCGGGAAAGTACCACCAACCCCACCAAGTAAAACCAGGCAGAGAGGTAGGGTGAGTAGTGCGCGTAACGGGGCGGTATGTCCAGGTCCGGTGATGACCAACTCCTCGAAACGGACACCAGCAAGGCAGTAATACTCAGAAACAACAAATTGCCGAGCAGCATTTTATCAAAATAGGTGAGCGGAGCGGCGGAGCGGTAGTTTTGATAAATCTTGGGTAAAATATACCCACAAATTCCTCCAAAGGTAATCAACCCCCACAACACGGAAGGACCAAAACCGAGATCCAGCAATTCGGCAGACGCTCCAAAAAAAGCAAAAAAGTACCCAATCAACTGCACCGGACTGGCAAGGCTTTGCAGAAAATTAGCGTTCTGCCCTTTTTCGAAACCGTAAAAATAAAAGGCAGCCACGGCCAGGCACACCGCCAGCCAAATTCCCAGCCATTTCCATTCCCTGTATAAAAACAGAAAAACTACCCCCACGGCAATGCCAAAAATCCCGTTGCCGTGGGTGAAAGTACCTATCAGAAAAATGAACAGGGCTAGAATATACCGTCGATTGACAAAAGAATGAACCAGCCAGGCCAGCAAAAACACGATTACCGACTGCTGCAATACACTGATACTCCAGGTATAGTTGTCGTAGTAAGCGGGCTGGAAAAGCAACCAGGGAATGGGAAGAAAATACCAAACGCTGAATTTTAACTGCCGGAAGGACGTCCACAGAAAATACAGCACCCCACACCAGAGCAGGTTACCGGACAGCATTAAAATCGGCCAGTCGATATGCCCCAAAAGCTTATAATTCAACCAGGTTATCAGCCGGGGAACAAGAATTCGGTGTTCATTGTGCTGTTGAACCAGTAGCTGAAATTTTTCCGTAAAAGAATTGGTTTCCTGCGCCCAAACGATTGTTTTCAATAAATGAAAATCATCGGAGTAGAAGGCCGTCTCAGAAAAATGATATACGAGAGAGAGGAGAAGAACGACGGGCAAAAAAACGAGCAGCCACGCAAATAGCTTAACTACGGACTTCATGGTGTGGTTGTGGTGGTAGGTATATAGGTGCTTTTTATTAGGTAGTTTGGGGTGATCGGGTGATCACTCAGTTGAATCGAGCCGAGCCTTGAATTGTAAGGCTAACCTAGTCTTCGGGGTAAGGAATAAAGACAAATCCCGCAAAATCATTTTGAATGACGAACAAGCAACAGTACTCTTCTGAATTTTTATAGTTCTCTATGAAAAGTTCGACCGACTCCTGGCCAACTAAGTTACGATCCACAAATTCCTGCAAAAAAGAAGCCTGGTAGTTCCAGCGGTTTCCCATCGCCTCGCGCTCGAAGAGCATCAGGCCGATCTCGGCAGGCTCACGCGATACCACGAAAACCGGATACTCAGAAAAACCGCGCTTCCGAATTTGGTAAGAGGCCTCTTTCAACTGATCGGCCACTTTCACAAAATCCTGCGAAATCATGCCCAGAAGCTTTTTGTCAACTTCCGGGGAGTTGGCGTCGTCCATCAGGACATTTTCATTGCTATGGTTTATCATGGGTGGGGTTTTTAGAAAAGCGGCAAAGGCACAAAGTGGCAAAGGCACAAAGTATTAACGATTCCTTATGCAAGCAATATTAACTACCCCTTTTTTCTAGCAATCAGCCACTTTGCGTTAAGGAATATCCGGCACTTTGCCACTCTGGTACTTTGTGCCTTTGCCACTTCAAAAATTCACATTCTCGCCGCCAAAAGCAGCGTCAAGTCCTTATACCGCATCCCGAATTTACGGGCGATGTAAGTATTGGTGAGCGTACCGTTGTGGCTATATACGCCCTTCATGAACCAGCGGTTGGCATAAATCATTTCTTCAATGCCGCCGATGGTTCCGGTCTTCAGCAAAAATGGTAGAAAAATATTGCTCAGCGCGGTACTAGCCGTATGCGCGACCCGCGAAGCAATATTGGGAACGCAGTAGTGCAGCACGTCGCTATACCGATACACTGGGTCTTTGTGCGTCGTCATGCGGGATGTCTCGAAGCATCCTCCCTGATCGATGCTTACGTCCACGATCACCGAATTGGGCTTCATACGGCCCACCATTTCCTCCGTCACCACACAAGGGCTTAGACCATCTTCGGCCCGCATGGCCCCGATCACTACGTCGGCGCGGGCAATAGCCTCGGTCAGTGTATCAGAATCGATGATGGAGGTGTAAAGATTCTGTCCCACCGAATATTTCAGGCGCTGCAAGCGGTAAATATGGTTATCAAACACCTTGATGTCGGCTCCCACGCCCATCGCGGCTCGCGTGGCGTACTCGGCTACGGTTCCGGCCCCCAGAATGACTACCTTAGTAGGCGGGACGCCCGTGATGCCACCCAAAATAATGCCCTTCCCATTGTTGGAGTTGCTGAGGTATTCAGCAGCAATGAGGAGTACGGTACTACCAGCGATCTCGCTCATAGCCCGAACGATAGGCAATCCACCGCTCTGATCCTCTATGAATTCGTAACCGATGGCGGTGATTTTCTTCTGGTTGAGTTTGTCGAAATAGCTTTTTTCCAACGAAGGCAGATTGAGCGTTGAAATCAGCGTTGCCCCGGCTTTGATCATCTCGAATTCTTTGTCCACCAAAGGCTCGATTTTCAGGATAAGGTCGGCCTGAAAAACCTCCTTCGCCGAGTACACGATTCTAGCCCCGGCTTCGCTATACTCATGGTCGGGGTACTTTGCTTCTTTTCCCGCGTCTTTTTCGACCCACACTTCGTGGCCGTGGCGCACCAGAATCGCCACGCCGTCGGGCGTGAGGGCGATGCGGTTTTCCTGCAAGGCCACTTCGCACGGCAAGCCAATCAGCAAAGAATTGCTGTCCTTTTTTACCTCGACTAGCGATTCTTGGGGATAAAGCGCCGACTGCTTGGCCAGTTGCTCGAATCCGGTGATTTGCGGCATCCTTTTTTAATTTTGAATCGGTCCCGCTCAGCAGCGGCTGACCGTCGGCGTACCGGCCGAAGCGGAGTGAATAAAGCGAATGAATAAAAACTCTGTGACAGCGGCCAACCATCATTCCATTACTCTGTCGTTGACAACGGCCGCAATCGTTCGACTGCCATCGGCCTCTTGTTTGATTTTTATATCAAAGTACTTCGGCGGCCAAAGAGATTCAATTTTTTCGGGCCACTCGATGAAACAAAAATTTCCTGAGTACAGGTACTCTTCCGAGCCAATGTCGTAAGCTTCGTTTTCATTTTTTAATCGGTAAAAATCAAAATGGAAAATGGGCTTACCCTGGTCAGAAACGTACTCATTGACAATGGAAAAAGTAGGGCTTTGAACCAGACTTTCTACTCCCAATTTCTCACAAATCGTCTTAATTAGGGTAGTCTTTCCCGCGCCCATTTCTCCGAAGAAAAGCCAAACTGGAACTTCACTGCCCAGTTCAAGCAAATCACTGGCTACCCGGTCTAGGTCTGATAATTCCGGGCAGCTCAAAATGGCACTCCGTGCTTTCATGCCGCAAAAGTAGTCATTTTAACTCTCAAAGGCGCAAAGCAAAGACGATGGCGTGGGGCATGTTGGCGTTTCCAAATCAAACTTTCCACTCCTTTTTCATGGGACGCTGGAGCAAGTCGTTGGCTTCCTTATCCTTTTCAAACTTCTCTTTCTTGGGATCCCATTTCAGCGACCTTCCCAAACGGTAAGCGATGTTGCCGATGTTGCAGACAGTAGCAGTACTATGGCCCACTTCTACGTCACATATCGGCTTTTGCCGAGATTTGATGGCGTCCAGAAAATCCTTGTAGTGGTTTTCACTTACGTAGATCTTGTAGTCTTCCTTAGAGAACTCTTTGCTTTCCAGATTTTTGGGAGTCGTTACGAGCTTTTTTCTCGCTACCCAGACCTCGCCTTCGCTACCTATGAAATGACAGTGATTGCCGTCCTTAGGCCGGTGGGTCATTTGGGCACCATTGGCGTACTTATAAACAAGCCCCTCCTCTTTGTTTGGGCCAGGTACCGTAATCTCCACCGGGCCACTGTTATCCATGCCGAGGCCCCACTGCCCGATGTCGAACATATGCGCCCCCCAGTCGGTCATCATGCCGCCGCCAAAGTCGGCGTAGTTGCGCCAGTGCGGAAAAAAGGTATGTTCCAGGGTAGGTGCCAGATCATTGTGATAGGGACGTTCGACCACATTCGGCCCCAACCAGCTGTCCCAGTCAAGTCCGGCTGGTACGGGTTGCGCCTCCAAATCGAAGGGCTTGGGAGGCCCACCTACGCTCACAAACACTTGTTTTACCTCACCGATGGCTCCCGACTGCACCAACTGCACCGCCTGCCTGAACTCGGGCCATGAGCGTTGCATATTTCCGGTTTGAAAAACGCGCTTATGCTTCCGGGTAGCGTCCACCATCGCGCGGCCTTCCTGTACGGTAAGAGAAAGGGGTTTTTCACAATAAATGTCCTTCCCGGCCTCGGCGGCCCGGACAGCGGCGGCGGCATGCCAATGGTCGGGTAAAGCGATCACCACGGCGTCCACATCCTGGCGAGCCAGAATCTCGCGAAAGTCTGCGTAGCCCTCGACGCCCTTATAAGTACCCTTTTCAGCTTTGCTGGCATACCACTTTTCAGCTTCGCGCTGGAAGAGTGCCAATTTATCGCGGTACGCGTCCGAGGCGGCTACTATTTGCGCCCCATTGTTCAGGAAATTACTCCGTAAACCGCCGCTCTGCTTGCCGCAGCCGATGAAGCCCAGCGTAATTTTATCGCTCGGAGCCACAAACCCCGGTCCGCCCAACACCCGGCGCGGCACGATCATAAAAGTGGAAAGCACGGCCCCCGCCTTCAAAAAGTCCCGTCTTTTTACGTTCTTGACATTTTCCATTTTGTGTTTCAGTTTTTTCAGGAAATCAATTCTACTATACATTAAAAAGAACCGCAACCGAATCTTTACCTATTGGCATAGTAAAACAAGATTTATTCACTAGTTCACTCAATCTCTAATCGCACGGGCGACCCCGTCACAACTAAAAGATGAAAATGCTAAACGTTGGCCTTATTGGCTTTGGCCTCTCGGGGCGCTATTTCCACGCTCCTTTTCTCACCGTCAATCCCCGGTTCAGATTGAAAACCGTAGTCGAGCGCTCCAAGAACGAGGCGCAGGACTTTGATTCCTCTATTGAGAACGCCCGCTCCGTCGAGGAATTACTTGCCGACCCCGAGATCGACCTGGTCTTCGTCTGTACTCCCAACGACACGCATTTTACGTACGCTATGGACGCGCTGGAAAACGGCAAACACGTAGTTATCGAAAAGCCCTTTGCCAATACCGAAGCCGAGGCGAAGCAGCTTTTTGAAGTAGCGGAACGCAACGGCCTGGTAGCCACTGCCTACCAAAACCGCCGCTGGGATTCGGACTTTCTGACAATACAGAAGCTAATCCAGGAGGACAAACTAGGCAAAATTGTGGAATACGAAAGCCGCTACGACCGCTTCCGGCCCGAAGTGTTGACTAATACCTGGAAGGAAAAACAGGCCGAAGGCAGCGGTAACGTCTATAACCTCGGCCCGCACTTGCTGGACCAAGCCTTTGTACTCTTCGGCGACCCGCAAACGGTCACCGCCACTATCCGCTCGGTGCGTAAGGGCGGCGATGTGGACGATTACTTCGACATCAGGCTGGGCTACGACAACAAATTCGTCATCGTCAAATCCAGCTTGATGGTGTATGAAAACAGCCTCCGCTATGCTATTCATGGAACCAAAGGTACTTTCATCAAGCGCGGCCTCGACGCGCAGGAAGAAACCCTCCGACAAGACGTACTGCCCAACGCCGACAATTGGGGCGCCGAACCCGAAGACCGATGGGGTACGCTCCACAGTGAAGCCTTCACGGGAATCGTACCCAGCGAAGCGGGTGATTACATGGCTTTTTACGATTCGGTTTACGACGCCATCGTCGAAGGCAAAGAGATGGCGGTAAAGCCCGCCGAAATCCTGCGCACCACGCGAGTGATCGATCTGGCCTTCGAGAGTAACGAGCGGCAGACCACCATCAGCTACTAAACGTAAAGCCGATTTTTGGTGTAAATTTGCTTTCCTATGGAAGTTTCCTACCTCCTCATCGTCCTCTTCTTCGTCCAGTACATCCGCAAAACATTGGATACGAAGGAATCCATGCCCCAATGGGACAAGATTCTGGTCTATTCGAGGTTGATTGCCATCTTTTTGCTTGCTGCCCCTCACATTTTCGGCAATGAACGAATATACGAATGGGTGTGGCATGTCTATATCCTGGCATTTGTAGGTGTAATCTATACCCGCGAAGAATTTAAAACGGTTCGATCATTGATGATTTCGGTAATTCCGTTGGTTGTCATTGCCTTATTGGGCGATATAGTCTTGCTGGTCTCAAAAAGTTTTTATAATGACTACAATGACTACTTTGATATGTTCAAAGTGTTCGCAATCATCTGGGTGGTTGCGATGTGGTACCAAAATAAACGGCAGCAGAAGCAGCTCGCTAAGGAACGCCTTCAACGGCTGGAAGAGGAAAAACAAAACCAGTTGATGCAGGCTCGCAAGGCCGAACTTGAAATAATGGTTACCGAGCGAACCCAGGAAATAAGTCGCCAGAAGGAAGAACTGGTCACGGCGCTGGATCACCTAAAAACTACCCAGGGGCAACTGGTGCAGTCGGAGAAAATGGCTTCATTAGGTGAGCTAACGGCGGGCATTGCCCACGAGATCCAGAATCCGCTCAACTTTGTCAATAACTTTGCGGAAGTGAATACGGAGTTGATTGAGGAGTTGAAAGAGGAACAGGAAAAAGACACCCCCGACCACGAATTGGTGGCAGAAATCCTGCGCGACCTGGCCGACAACATGGAGAAAATGGTGTATCACGGCAAACGCGCCGACTCAATTGTGAAAGGGATGCTTCTGCACTCCCGCACCGGGAACGGCGAAAAAGAGAGCGTGGATGTCAACGCCCTGGCCGACGAGTACATGCGCCTGGCCTACCACGGGCTTCGGGCCAAGGATAAGTCATTCAATGCGACGTTGGAGAAGGATTTTCAGCCCGAGGAGATCAAGGCCAAAGTTATGCCGCAGGACTTCGGAAGGGTACTTTTGAATATTTTCAACAATGCCTTCTACGCCGTAGCGCAAAGGGCCAGGCAAGAACCCGAAAGCTACCGCCCGACGGTTTGGTTAACCTCAAAACTGGAAAATAAAACGGTTGAGATAAGAATTAAGGACAACGGAACGGGTATTCCCGATGCAGTACGGGAGAAAATTTTCGAGCCGTTTTTCACTACAAAACCCACCGGGCAAGGCACCGGGCTGGGCCTTTCGCTGAGCTACGACATTGTCCACAACAGTCACGGCGGCACGATGGAAGTAGAAAGCGAAAAGGGCGTGTTCACAGAGTTTATTGTGCGCATTCCGGTTGGGTAGTGGTTAACAAGTAGTTATAAATACATTTCATATGCAGGAAGATACTGGCGAGAACACCAAAATACTGGTCGTGGACGACGAGCGGGACATAAAGTCTCTGTTCGAGATGAAGTTCCGGCGCGAGATTCGGCGCGGTGATTTGTCCTTTTCGTTCGCTTTCTCGGGGGAGGAAGCGCTGAGCTACATGGAAGGTCACGCTTCGGAAGTAGTGCTCATTCTCTCGGACATCAATATGCCGGGCATGAGCGGTATTGAATTATTGAAGCGTATTCGTGTAAAGCATCCTTCGCCCAACCCCAAAGTCATGATGGTAACGGCATACAACGACGACGACTACTACCAGCAGGCAATATCTAACGGGGCGAACGATTTTCTGACCAAACCCATTGATTTCTCGAAGCTCAAAGAAAAACTCGAAGAACTATGACCACCAACATACTGGTTGTGGATGATGAGACGGACTTGCAGTCGCTCATTAAGCAGAAGTTCAGGAAGGAAATCCGGGAACAGAAGTACGATTTTGAGTTCGCTTTCGATGGAGAGGATGCGCTGGAAAAACTGAAAGAATTCCCCAAAATCGATCTTGTTTTGAGCGATATCAACATGCCCAAAATGGATGGGCTGACGCTTCTGCTCAAACTTCACGACCACAGTCCGATGATAAAGACCGTGATTGTGTCGGCCTATGGGGACATGGATAAAATCCGCACGGCCATGAATCGAGGCGCATTTGATTTTGTTACTAAACCCGTGGATTTCAAAGATTTGGGGTTGACGATTGAGAAAACCATCGAGCATATCCAACATCTTAAAAAGACGCTTCAGGCTATCAAGGAAAATAATATTCTGAAAATGTACGTGGATCGAAACGTCCTCGACTTCATGAGCGGAAGTGAATACGAAAACGTCATCACGGCCAACGAAACGGTGGAAGCGACGGTCGTGTTTATAGACATCTGTGGATTCACGGCTATCTCTGAGAAAGTACCTCCCGACGTGGTCGTGCGGCTTATCAATAAGTACTTTGATGTGATGGTGGGTGAAATCATCAACCAAAATGGCTACGTGGACAAGTTCATGGGCGACGCTATCATGGCTGTCTTCCGCGAGGAGTACCACCTCGACCGCGCCATTGAGGCCTCGCTGGCCGTTCGTTCCAAAATCGCCGAAATTGAGGAAGAACTTACCGCCGAGCTTACCTACCTACCCCAAGTGGCCATCGGCATCAATTCGGGCGAGATGATCAGCGGTAACATTGGCTCGGCTAAGCTACGGCGGCTGGATTATACGGTCATCGGCGATACCGTCAACATCGCTCAACGCTTCCAATCCATCGCCAAACCCAGCCAGATTATCATCAGCGAAGAAGCTTACAAAAAGGTAAAGGAGTCGTTTATTTGCGCAGAAGTCGGATCGGTAAAGTTGAAAAATAAGGCCAAACCAGTGCTGGTTTACGAGGTAGTCGAGTAGGTATAGCCATCGGGTTTTCAGCATACCCCAAACCTCCCGAAAATTTAACGGCAGACTGTTATTCCCAAGCGAGTGTTGCATCAAAAATAAGGGGATCGACGTTAGGACTACTGTAAAAGTCAGAACTAGACAATTTTAGGAAATACAGAATCAGGTAATAAACTTCATGAAAAAAATAATAACACTTCTCCTACTCCTGGCCGCCTCTGCTGGGTTCGCTCAGGTACCCGACACCTTCCAATGGTTGCCCGATGGCAGCGGCTACCGCGACGCCAACGAAAATGGCACCATCGAGCAGGTGACACTACCAGGACGAAAAAACAAAACGCTGGTCTCCAAGGAGCAGCTCACGCCCAAAAACAGTAACAAGGCGCTGGAAGTCAGGAGCTACACCATGTCCGAGGATGGTAAAAAGGTGCTGGTTTATACCAACTCCAAGCGCGTATGGCGCTACGACACCAAAGGCGATTACTGGTTACTGGATTTGTCGAACAATGATTTGACCCAAATTGGCAAAGACCTGCCTGAGTCCTCACTAATGTTTGCCAAAATTTCGCCCGACGGGCAGAAAGTAGCCTATGTGAGTGAGCACAATATTTATGTCGATGATCTGAAAACGGGCCAAACCAAAGCCCTGACGACAGACGGTACAGATCGCATCATCAATGGTACTTTCGACTGGGCCTACGAAGAGGAATTCGACTGTCGGGACGGCTTCCGATGGAGTCCAGATAGCAAGGCCGTGGCCTACTGGCAACTGGATGCGCGGAAAATCCGCAACTTTTTGATGACCAACTACACGGATTCGATCTACTCTTTCAACATTCCGGTCGAGTACCCCAAAGTAGGCGAAACTCCCTCGCCTTACCGCATTGGCGTGGTCGATTTGGCCTCAGCCCAAACCAAGTGGATGGATATTCCCGGCGACCCGCAGAATACTTACGTGCCACGCATGGAGTACGCTGGCAGTCCGCAGGAGTTGGTGATTCAGCAGCTCAACCGCAAGCAGAATGAAAGCAAGTTGATGTACCTCGACACCAAATCGGGCAAGGCTTCGGCGTTCTATTCCGAAACCGACAAAGCCTGGATCGACATCAAAAGCCGCTGGACCGACGGCCCCGAAGGCTGGGATTGGCTGAACGGCGGAAAGGAATTTCTGTGGGTGAGCGAAAAAGACGGCTGGCGGCACACCTACCGCGTGAGCCGCGATGGCCAGAAGGAAACGCTGATTACCAAGGGCACCTATGATATGATTAGCCCCGTCCTGATCGACGAGAAGAACAACGCCTACTACTTCATGGCCTCGCCTGACAATGCAACGCAGTCCTACTTGTACAAAACTAGGTTGGACGGCTCGGGCCAGGCCGAACGCATTACGCCCGCTGATCAAGCCGGTACTCACAAATACGATCTTGCCCCGAGTGGTACTTTCGCCAAACACAGTTTTTCCAACGCCCGCACCTACCCCATCATGGAGTGGATCACGATGAAAGACCAGGCGTCCCTGGACCCCAACGTCAGCGTCGAGAAAGGTATGAAAGCCGTACAGCGAGGCGGTCCATTTGACATTGAATTTTTCAAAATCAAGACGGAGGATGGCGTCGAGTCCGACGCCTGGATGGTGAAACCCACCAATTTTGACCCCAAGAAAAAGTACCCGATCGTGTTCACCGTGTACGGCGAACCCGCCGGAAGCCAGGTCATCGACCGCTTCGGTACGGGGCGCAACCGCTTGTACATGGGCGATATGGCTCAGGATGGCTACATCTACGCCGCCGTGGACAACCGCGGGACCCCCATGCCTAAGGGCCGGGAATGGCGAAAGGCAATTTACCGCAGCATCGGCACGGTCAATATCCGCGATATGGCCATGGGTGCCAAGGCGATGTTTGAAAAATTCCCCTTCATCGATACCGACCGCGTGGCCGTCCACGGGTGGAGCGGGGGCGGGTCTTCTACGCTGAATTTATTGTTTCAATACTCCGATATGTTCCAGACCGGCATTGCCGTGGCGGCGGTGGGCAACCAGTTGACCTACGATAATATTTATCAGGAACGCTACATGGGTCTGCCCCAGGAAAACCTCGAGGATTTTGTGAAAGGCTCGCCGATCACCCACGCCAAAAATCTCGTGGGCAATCTACTTTACATCCACGGTACGGGTGATGACAACGTCCACTACCAAAACGCCGAAATGCTGCTGGATGAATTGATTAAGCACAACCGTCAGTTCCAGTTCATGCCCTACCCCAACCGCTCGCACGGCATCTACGAGGGTGAAGGCACAAGCCGCCATCTGGCAACGTTGTTCACTAAGTTTTTGAAAGAAAAATGTCCTCCCGGCGAGAAGGTGATTGGAACTAGTACTTTTAGTGGCGCGAAAGTTTCGTCGGATTCCAACTGATCATTTTCACAGTTAAAACATTGTTTCGTAAAAAAACTGCCCCTCCTTCTGTGCCTGTTCGCCGTTCTGGGATCCAGAGCGCAGGTCCCGACCCAATGATCCGATCATGAATAATACAATTTGTAATTTTGCCAGGAACCCTAAGTTATGATTAGGGTAGATGGCTAGCGAAATGATTCACTTGGCTCCAATCCGCCCATTATCCACTCTTAACTCTCTACTAGATTAATGGAATCGAAAAGACAACAGAAAGTAGGCCGTCAAATCCAGAAAGACCTCGGCGATATATTTCAGAAAGAAGGCCAATACCTGGTGAACGGCTCGTTGGTTACGGTTACTGGCGTGCGGATGACGCCCGACTTGGGCATCGCTCGCGCCTATCTAAGTTTTTTGCCCGAAAAGAATAAGGCGGTACTTTTTGAAGGAATTGAAGAGAACACCAAGTTTATCCGTCAGAAACTCGGTGAAAGGGTGCGGCACCAGTTGCGCATCGTTCCCGAGTTGGAATTCTACCTGGACGACACCGCCGAATACGCCGCCAAGATGGATGCGCTCTTCGCCGACCTCGTCATCCCGCCTGCCGACGATGAAGACAAAACCGAATAATTCATCCGTTTAAGGAACATGAATTTACCCTTTCGGATCGCCAAGCGTTACTTTTTCTCGCACAACAAGCGCAGTTTCATCAGCATCATCGCGCTTATCGCCATGATCGGTGTGGGGGTGGGGACGATGGCAATGGTGGTCGTACTTTCTGTCTTCAACGGCATGGAGGATCTGAATCGCCAGATATTCAAGACCTTCGACGCTGACATGAAAATAACGCCTCGTGAAGGCAGACGCTTTGTGCTGCCAGACGCAGCTTTGCAAAAAATCAAAAGTACCGATGGTGTCGCGTACATCACGGAGGTTATCGAAGACAACGCACTCGCCCGGTATCGCGACAACCAAATGGTGGTACGTCTCAAAGGTGTGGACAGTACTTTTGAGCAGCGCGGCCAACTGGATACTGCAATGACCGAGGGCATTTTGAAATTGCAGGGTGAAAACGGTACGCCCTTCGCCGTAGTGGCTGATGGCGTCCGCAGTTCGCTTCTCATTTCGATGAACGACCCGCTGGCCGCTATTGAACTATGGTACCCACGCAACGACAGACGTACCCTTAGCCTGAATTCGCCCGATGCCTTCAATCAGGCGATTGTGCGCCCTGGTGGCACGTTCTTCATCGAAAGCCGTTACGACGATTTCGTCATTGCGCCGCTGGCCACCGTGGCATCGCTTTTGCAGTACGGAAAGCAACGTACTTCGCTCGAAATTCAGCTTCGCCCCGGCAGCGACCCCGAAGAAGTTCAGGACAAACTGCGAAATGTTCTGGGAAAGTCGTTCGTAATAGAAAATCGCGACGAACAGAACGCCGATCTGTTGCGGGCAATCCGGGTCGAGAAATTGTTCGTTACCGTGACCCTCGCTTTCATCATCATGGTAGCCGCCATCAATATTTTCTTTTCGCTCAGTATGCTGGCCATCGAAAAAAAAGACGACGTTCGGATGCTTTTTGCCTTAGGTGCTACGACTTCACTGGTTCGGCGAATTTTCCTTTCGGTCGGTGGTATCGTGGCCCTTTCGGGAGCCATTCTCGGTTTGGTATTGGGTGTAGGAATCTGCTGGATACAGCAAAAGTACGGGTTAGTTTCGATGGGTATGGTCAGTTCAATGGTGGATGCCTATCCAATAAAACTCGTTTGGAGCGATGTGGGGGTGACGGCTTTGATAATAATTCTAATAACGGTTGCGGTGTCGTATATTCCCGCCAGAAGGGCGTCTCACGGCGTGGATACTTCGCGATTAGGGTAGTTCGACGTAATTGGTACTTAGCTATTTGGTCTTTATTCGTCGGGCAAGTATTTTAAAGAAGTGTGCTGACTGATATCTTGTGAGCTTTACAATCTGATTATGAAATCTTTGATTAATACGGTTAAAATCGAGGCCTTTCTCCTTGCTTTTTTAGTGATAATGGCTGTCGGAAAGACGGAAGCCTCAACTCCCTGGAATCCGTTGACGTGGCCTGTGTCCTCGCAGACCTACCCCGCCGATACATCTCGCCGCGCGCCGGGTGTGGTGACCAAAGCGGGCCCCTATCGCCCTACGCGTACTCTTCAGAATGATATTATCCACACGCGCCTCGACCTGCGGTTCGACTGGCTGCGACAACAGGTACTTGGTACGGCGTTAATTACCTTCAAACCCTACTTTTATCCCCAAAACCTTTTGGTACTCGATGCCAAAGGGTTTGAGATTCAAGCTATTTACCACCTTGATAGTCTGATCCGAAAGGACACGCTGACCAACAAGATTACCAAGGAATCCAAGCGCAGTCGGTTGGAATACGCTTATGACAAACGGCAGCTAACCATCCGTTTGCCGCGTGATTACAACCGCAACGAAAAGGTCTATGTACAAATCGATTACGTGGCCAAACCCAACGAACTACCACGCGAAATCCTGGGCGATCATCCTGAGGAGAAGGGACTGTATTTTATTAACGCCGACGGCATGGATGAGGGCAAGCCTCAGCAAATCTGGACGCAGGGCGAAACGCAGTACAACTCGACCTGGTTTCCAACGGTGGACAGTCCCAACGAGAAAATGTTGCAGGACTTCTATATCACAGTCGATACTACCTACCAAACTTTGTCGAACGGTATTTTGGTCAGTGATTTCAGCAACGGAGACGGTACCCGCACCGATCACTGGCGACAATCGCTGCCTCACGCGCCCTACCTGGCGATGATTGCCGTCGGCAAATATTCCATCACCAAAGAAGTGATGGCCAATGGCCTGGAAGTCAGCTATTATGTTGAGCCTAAATACGCTAACGATGCCAAGGCTATTTTTGGTCGGACGCCCGAGATGATCGCCTACTTCTCCAACATCTTCGGAATGCAGTTTCCCTGGGAAAAGTACGCGCAAATCGCCGTACGCGACTTCGTGGCGGGTGCCATGGAAAATACTACCGCCACCGTCCATCAGCAGAGCATTCAAGCCGACTCCCGCGCCCTGGTAGATGGCAACTCCGACGACGTAATCGCCCACGAACTAGCTCACCACTGGTTTGGCGACCTGGTGACGAGCGAGGAATGGGGACAACTGGCACTGAACGAATCCTTCGCCAATTACGCCGAGTACCTCTGGACGGAGAATTACTCCGGTGCCGCCGCCGCCGATTGGAAAAATTTGCAAGAATTAAAAAACTACCTCGGCGAAGCCGACCAGAAAAAAGTACCCATTGTCCGGTACTTTTATCAGGACAAAGAGGATATGTTCGACAGCCACTCTTACGCGAAGGGCGGACGCGTGCTACACATGTTGCGCAAGATGGTGGGTGACGATGCATTTTTTGAATCCCTGCAAACCTACCTGAAAGCGCATCGCTACGGCACGGCCGAAATCTCCGACCTGCGCATGGCTTTTGAAAAAGTGACAGGGCAGGATCTTAACTGGTTTTTCGATCAGTGGTTTCTCACCCCTGGCCATCCGGTGCTGAAAGTGGAGCAGGATTATTCGGGGGCAAACAAAACCGTCAGCTTAAAAGTCACACAGTTGCAGGATACCCTTGCCTCAACCGTTTACCGCCTGCCGCTCAAAGTGGACGTGTGGTTGGATAGCGTCAAAACGCGTTACAACGTGGTGATCGACAAGGCGAAGCAGACGCTGGAATTTCCGGCTAAGTACAAACCAGAACTCGTCATCCTCGACGGTGAAACGCAGTTGCTCGGCACCATAGACATGGAGCACAGCCGCAACGAGTGGATTTACCAGTTTTATCACGCCGATAAGTTTCTGGCTCGCTACGATGCTTTGACGCACCTCGAAGGTCAACTCAATGACCCCGAAATCAGAGAACTCATGCTGGCGGCGATGGACGACCCATTCTGGAAAATCCGGCAGGTAGCCGTGGCCAACTTCTCGGCCTACGACGGAGCTGAATTTGCCGAGGCTGAACGACTCCTCCAAAGCCACGCCCGTACGGACCCCAATTCGCTGGTACGCACCGAGGCAATCCTGTCATTAGCTTCTTTCGGTGACGATGCGAATATGCCGCTCTTTCGTGAGGCTCTAAACGACACGTCTTACCTGGTAGTTTCCGTGGCCCTCGACGCCTTCCTGATGCGTAAGCCAGAAGACGCGGCCGACATCGCCAGGCGCTTCGAAGACTCGCGTAACGACGCCATCGTGGCCTCAGTGGGCAACTACTACGCCGGGCTCGCCACGCCGGAGCGCTACGACTGGTTTCTGAAAAAAATGGAGGGTATGAACCCGTCCGACCGCTACAATTTCCTGCAGGTTTTTGGTAAATACCTCATCAAATCACCCTCCGACGTGCAGCGGCGCAGTATTCCGGTGCTGGAAAGTATGGCCCGCAATAACCCAGCCTACTTCGTGCGCTTCGGGGCTTACCAGGTGCTGGGGCTTCTCACCGACATTCAGGGCGTCTCCGCCATCCGAAAAGACATCCGCGGCAACGAGCGCGACCCAAAGTTGAAGGAGATGTATAGTCAGATTGGGGAATTGTAATTGTTGAATTGTTGAATTGTTGAATTGCGAGGGAGGGCGGCTATCGTTGCTGTCTACTTGCCTATTCTGACAACTTTGGCGCTTTGTGCCTTTTAACAGTAATCACTCTCTTCTATGCCTATTTTTTCCCTAAAAATAACTTTGTGTCGGTACGCCATATCACTTTGTGCCTTTGTCTGGTTCGGCATTCCGACTTTGTGCCTTTTTGAAACCGCCTACGCCCAAGACACCAAAACGCTCCTCAACCAATGTCTGGGAGCGCACGGGGGAATTGAGAAATGGAATAGCTATGAGGCGTTACGGTACAAGTTGGATGCTTCAGGCAAGACTTCAGTGCAGACGATTCAACTCCATGACCGCCGGACGCATCACAAGGCGACGAACTACGAGATGGGCTACGATGGTACGAAAACGTGGCTCGTCGGGGATAAAAAAGACGTACCGACGGGCAATCCCGATTTCTACCATAATCTTGATTTTTACTTCTTCGCCATGCCGTTCGTGATCGCCGATCCGGGCATTATTCTGTCGCACGGAGGTCAGATGGAAGCAGAAGGCAAGACCTTCGATGTCCTGGAAGTCCGCTACAATGATAATGTGGGAGTCGCCCCAAAGGACGTTTACAGACTATTGATCGACCCCGTCACCCACCGCATGGAATGGCTGCTTTACACTGTTACCTTTTTCAACCAGGATAGCCAGAAGATGTCGGCCAAGAAGTACCTCGACTGGAAAAATGTGCAGGGGCTTTTAGTGCCTACCCGAATGGAGAATTACTCTTTTGCCGATGGAGTCATCAGCGGTGAGCCAAGCGCACCGCGCATTTTCTCGGAGATTAAGTTTTTCAAGAAATTGAAGGA
>NZ_JBGSXF010000066.1:0-4567 GCF_041751555.1 Persicitalea sp.
TAAGTTGATCGTACATTTCTCGTTGAAAAATAACCGATTGAGCAGATGAGACCTGTTGTCTCTCATATTCTGAACTACTTTTAGATTCACTCCAGAACACAGCATCGGGCGGTAAAATCGCAACAGTCTGATGGTTGTCTGTAAGTTCACGGATCGGCCTAGAGTCACGAAATTGAACCTTGGGGATTCGTTGCCCATAGGATTGCACTTGCGCTAAAAGGCAAACTATGAGAAAGCACTTAGTTGATAAGAGAAATTTTACCATGGTAGATTTTGATAGCAACTATTTAAGCAGCAAGATTAATTTCTAGTACTTCTCTGCAAATATCGTCCTTATAATACCTAATCCAAGATACGCTCAACGTCGTCAGCATTCAATCATTGAGTACGACTGGTATTTCTCACCTCGGTACATTCATCTCCACCCCCAGTGGTAGCGGGTCGCCGAATACTGGGTCGCCCTCGGCGTCGAAGGTGAAGGGCTGCATTCGGGGGGCGCGCTTACCGCCGCAACCCTGACCGGGTTCTGCGTTGGCGTGGTAGAGAATCCAGTTTTGCTTGCCGTTAGGCGATTTAAAAAAGCTATTGTGACCCGCTGCGTAAGTACCCTGCACATCATGCGCCCAGAAAACGGGCGTTGGATGTTTTTGCCAGGATTTCGAGTTCATTAGGTCGGCGTTGGGTTCGGCGTACACCATGCCCAGAGAATAAAAATCTGTCCAGCAGCCACTGGCTGAGAAAATTATATTGATGCGTCCATTCGGGCTTTCGAGGTACTGCGGCCCTTCGTTGACAAGGACAATCGGTTTGTCGTCGGGACCGGGCCTGGTCAGCAGTCCGTGCTGCTCCCAGGCGTAGCGCGGATCCGAAATGCGGACGCGATTGCCAACGCAGGTCCAGGGATTACTCATCTTGCACAGATAAATATCCTGCCGCCCGTTCTCGTCCCCTTCCCATCCCGACCAGGTGAAGTACATCTGGCCTTTATGCTCAAACACCGAGCCGTCGATCGCCCATTTGTCCTGTGGCGTTTCGAGCTTTCCCTTCATCGTCCATTCGCCCAGCGTGGGGTCGGGTGAGGGATTTTCCAGAACGTACATCCGATGGTTACGGTTTTGTCCGTCGTCGGCAGCGAAGTAGATGTACCACTTTCCGCCCACCAAATGCAGTTCGGGTGCCCAGATTTGTTTGGAATAGGGACCCGTGGCAGGCGGCGTCCAGACGGTCACTTTTTTGGCCTCGGGTAGTTTTGCGAGGTCTTTGGTTTTCCAAATATTCAAATCCTTTCCCGTCGTGTGCATATAGTAGTAGTACCCATCGTGGTAGATCGACCACGGATCGGCTCCGGCGGGGAGGAGGGGATTTTTGAAAGTTTGGGCGTGAAGGGAAGTAGTAGTGAGGAGGAGAAGGAAGAAGATTGGCCTTTGTAAAGCTTTCATGGCGCTGGATTTCAGAATCGTCGGTCTTGTTGGTAAAAGACTTATGAAGAAAATTTATACTTTGTGATTTGGTAAAGCAACCTTTCCTGAATAAGTAGGCAATACACCCAATATGACCTCCATTTCTCCCGACCTCCGTACCGTCCGCGTGACCCGCTACGTGACGCCGCTGCGCGAGGGCGGCTCGCTGCCCGCTATCGTCGAGGCTGACGACGGCTTCCTGTACGTCCTCAAATTTCGGGGTGCGGGGCAGGGTCGCAAGGCCCTTATCGCCGAACTCATTGGCGGCGAACTGGCCAGAGTGGCGGGCTTGCGGATGCCCGAGCTAGTTTACGCCGAACTCGACGCCGCCTTCGGCCGCAGCGAACCCGACGAGGAGATTCAAGATTTACTCAAAGGCAGTGTCGGCCTGAATCTGGGGCTGCACTACCTCTCGGGCGCGATTACCTACGACCCGGCTGTAACGACAGTCGATACGCGGCTGGCCTCACGCATCGTGTGGCTGGATGCTCTGTTGCTGAATGTGGACCGCACCGCCCACAATACCAACATGCTGATTTGGCACAAAGAGTTATGGCTCATCGACCATGGGGCCGCGCTGTACTTTCATCACGCCTGGCAGAATTGGGAAGAGTACGTCGCCAAGCCTTTCGTCCAGATCAAAGACCACGTGTTGCTGCCCCAGGCCGCGCACATTGCCGATGTGGACGCCGAAATGCGCGTTCTGCTGACCACCGAGGTCATCGAAAGCATTGTCGCCACCATCCCCGACGACTGGCTCAACCAGGAAGAGGAAGAAGCCGACGCCGACTCGATGAGGGAGGTGTACGTGCAATTCCTGAATCGCCGCATCGCACAGTCCGAAATCTTTGTCCACGAAGCCCAAACCGCTCGCCATGGACTTATTTGAGTACGCCACCATCCGGGTAGTGCCGCGCGTGGAGCGGGGGGAATTCATTAACGTAGGGGTAGTTTTGTTTTGTAAAAATCAAAAATTTCTACGATCCAGAATTGCCCTGGACAAAGTCCGACTTGCCGCGCTGTTTCCGGAAAGTGACGCCGGTGTCATTGTCCAGCATCTGCAATCCTTCGATAATATCTGTACAGGTGAAATATCGAAAAGCCCCATCGCCACCCTCGACGCCGCCTCCCGTTTCCGCTGGCTTACCGCCCGCCGCAGCACCATCATTCAGGCCTCAGAAGTACATCCCGGTCTGTGTCTCGACGCAGAAACTACCCTGATGAATTTGTTTGAACAAGTAGTTGCTTCCTGATCGGGCTTTTGTAATGGCATATTCCGTACTTTCGCCTTCCAGCCAAAGTACGCTAACCCAACTGATCAATCTCCAAAATAATCTTTGCATGAAAAAGCTAATTCTACTGCTCTTTGTAGTTAATCTCACTGCCTTTGCCCAGGACAACGGCTACCAAACGCCGCCGCAGGCCTTGGCGGAACTCGTCACCGCTAAGCCCACGCCTACCGTCAGCGTGGACGGCAAGGGCGAATGGATGCTGCTCATGCAGCGCAATACCGTTACAACTACCATCGCCGAACTTTCCGAACCTGAGTACCGCCTGGCTGGACTGCGCCTCAACCCCGCCACCAGCGGCCCGAGCCGCGCTACCTATATCAACGGCCTCACGCTGCGCCGCGTCAAAGGCGGGGCCGACGATGTTTCCATCAAAGGCTTGCCCGACAACGCCAAGCTTTCCTATATCCAGTGGTCGCCCGATGACAGCAAGATCGCTTTCACCAACACCACCGACACCAAGCTGGAACTCTACGTGCTGGACGTCGCCACCGCAACCGCCCGCCGCGTGGGAGAGTTGGCCCTGAGCGCGGTACTGGGCACGCCTTTTCGTTGGGTAAGCGATAACCAGTCGTTCATTGTCCGCGCCATTCCTGCTTCACGCGGCGAAGCCCCCGCAATCAGCCGCGTTCCCGAGGGGCCAACAGTGCAGGAAAACCTCGGCCAGAAGGCGATGGCTGCGACTTACCAGGATTTGCTTAAAAATTCCAACGATGAAACGCGCTTCGAGTACTTCACGACTTCGCAAGCCATGAAACTTGGCCTCGACGGTACGGCCACGCCCATTGGCTCAGTAGGTATGGTGGCCACGGCGTCGCCCTCGCCCGACGGGAAGTACGTGCTGGTTGAGACGCTGCATCGTCCGTTTTCGTACCTGGTACCCGTGTACCGCTTTCCGCAACAGTCGGACGTGTATTCGATGGATGGAAAATTGGTAAAGACGCTCAACGATAGTCCTTTGTTAGAAAACATGCCCTGGGGCCGTGACGCCGCGCCTAACGGGCAGCGTAACCACGACTGGCGCAATGACGCCCCCGCCACGGTGTATTGGGTAGAAGCGCAGGACGGCGGCGATCCCAAGAAAAAAGCCGACATCCGTGACATCGTATACAGCCTGGAAGCCCCCTTCTCCGGCTCTCCCAAAGAACTGTACAAAGCGGCCTACCGCTTTGGCGGCGTAACCTGGGGCGATGCCCAAACCGCGCTGTTTTATGAGCGCTGGAACGAAACGCGCAAAACGATTACTAAAATCGTCAATCCCGGAAATCCGGCCGATCCAACTTTGCTCTTCGACCGCTCTTCGGAAGACCGTTACGGCAACCCCGGCTCACCCGAACTGACCAAAAATGCCTACGGTCAGGAAGTCCTGCACTTTACGCCCGACCACAGCATCTACCTGACCGGAACGGGTGCTTCACCCGAGGGCGATCGCCCGTTTATCGACCTGCTCAATCTTAAAACCAAAGCAACCAAGCGGCTTTGGCGGTCGGAAGCGCCCTACTTCGAGCGGCCTGTCGCCATACTGGACGCCACCAAAGGTTTGTGGCTCACCAGCCGCGAGTCGCAGGAGATGCCGCCCAACTACTACCTACGCGACCTGAACCCCGCGCCGAAAAAAGGCAAAAAGCCCGCTGCCGATGCCCTGACGCAGATCACGTTTTTCCCGCATCCTTACCCACAGTTCAAGGACATCCAAAAGCAGCAACTTCGCTACAAACGCCCCGATGGTGTGGATCTGACCGCCACCCTACTGCTGCCACCAGGCTACAAGAAATCCGACGGACCGCTGCCGACTTTCCTCTGGGCCTATCCCGCCGA
>NZ_JBGSXF010000067.1:0-13288 GCF_041751555.1 Persicitalea sp.
GGCTTCCCGTCTGCGGCAAACTCTATAATATGTTTTCTTCCCCCGATAATCCTTTCCCGCAGAATTTCCGGGAAAGGTACTTCGATTGACTGCTGTCCCTGCTTATTGACGGAAGTCTTGGAAACATACAGCGACTTGGCGGCGTAGTCCGGCGTGACCCAGCTTCCCCCGGCATTCCAACTACTCGCCAAGTTTAGGCCTACTTCCAAATCCAGTTTGGTGGCTTCGTTGATGGCCGTGACGATGGTATTCAACGACTCGTCGCCCATGAAGGCAGGCCCCGCCGGAACCAGGCCATCGGGCCGGAAGCCGATCTCGAATATATCGACGCCGCCCAGCCCGGCGGCTTTGATACTGCGCAGTTCCTCTTTCAGAAGCGTCGTGTCGGTATGGCCGTTGAGCCACCACCAGTACACTTTCGGGCGGGCGGTTCCGCCCGGATCTTTGAAGCCTTCTCGCATTTTGTCCAGGCTTTGTGCCCGGATCGGGGAAGAGGAATCGCTGCCAAACAGGTATACGAGGACCGTGAGAGCAGCCAGGAGTTTTGTGATGAAATGTCTGTTCATGGTTCGAGTGCATTGTCTTTATTCTGAATCATCCATTCGCCAAGATTGGTTTTGAGACGAGTTTTTATAGTCTGGTAGTTGGTATCGTAAGCCAAATTTTCGGTTTCGCCGGGGTCGTTCCACAAGTCGAAAAGCTGTTCATCGTTTTTTCCGGAGTTGTACACATTGTACTTGAAGCGATGATTCCGAATCAGGCGGGCGTGTCGGGTGGAGTCCAGCTTGTCGTCCTCCAACTGCACTACCAAATGTTCGCGATGCGGCAGCTCGGGTTTTTCAATAGCTTCTTTTAGACTTTTCCCGGTAAAACTATCCGTTGCTATTCCGGCGTAGGCACATAGCGTAGGCGTTAAATCGATACCTGATACGAGTTGCTGTCGGTCAATCCGTCCGGCAGGAATCTGGCCCGGCCAACTGATGCCGAAGGGAACGGTAACTACCTCTTCGTACAGGCTCAACTTGGCCGCCCACTGGTGCGAAGCCGCCCCGTCGCCATGGTCGCTGGTGAAGGCGATGATGGTGTTTTCGTCTAATCCGCGTTCCCGGAGGGCGTTCCATATTTTTCCGATTTCGGCGTCCACCATTTCGGCAAAGCGGTAGTAATGATACAAATACGCTCGCCAGTCAGCCTCGGTGTAGTCCTTAGTTTTGAGTAGTTCGTCGCCATAATGATCCATCAGTCGCTTTTCCTCCAAAAATTCCGGTTCCTTCATCGCGGGGTTGAAGTTGGCGGGTAAGGGCGGTAAAGGTGCATCAATTTCAGGCGCTTTGGCGTAGGCATCGGGCTCACGCGGCACGTAGCAAATATCGTGCGGATTGTGCAGCGACACGGCCAGCAGAAACGGCTTGTCCTCATCATAGTCGGCGAGGTACTTTACGGCAGCATCGGCGATGGGGCCGTCGGTTTCTGCTCCCTTGTCCCAGGATTTCTCCAACGATTGAAACGGAATCACTTTGAATCCAGCAATGGAATCGCGGTCTTTTTGAGCTGGGTAGCCTTCTGGCAAATGCCACTTGCCCGCGTAGGCCGTGTTATAGCCCGCCTCGGCGAAAATCTGGCCGATGGTCGGCACGGCGGGATCGATGAATGTAGAGTTCCAAACTACCCCCGTCTCGTGGGGCATTCGTCCCGTCAGCAAGCTACTGCGCGAAGGCCCGCATACGGGCGAGGTGCAGTAAGATTCCGTAAAGTACACGCCCCGGCGAGCCAGCGAATCCATGTAGGGCGTATGCAAATTGGGATTCCCCATCAAGCTCAGGCAATCGTTGGTCTGCTGGTCGGTCAGGATGATGAGGACATTGGGTTTTTCCTTACCGGAGGAATTACCTGCCTTTTCTTTGCAGCCCGATATAGTCAAAGTACTCAGAATCAGTATAAATATTGGTAGTTTCGCTGGCTTCATTATTCTATCATTCAAAATTCATTAATTCAAAATTAAGATCAGTACCCCGGATTCTGGCCCAATTTGGGATCGATATCGATTTCGCGCAAAGGAATGGGCATTAGTAGTTCGTGGTCTTCGAGCGAGAACTTCAAACCTACCTCCGCGAAATAGGCATTCATTACTTCCTTCGCGCGTCCGGTGCGAACGAGGTCGAACCAGCGGTGACCTTCCAATAGAAATTCTACTCTTCTTTCCCGCTCGATGGCGCGGGCGAATGCTGTCTGAGATAGTCCAGCCAGCGGGGCAAGCCCTGCTCGTACACGCACCTGGTTGAGGTAGGGGAAGGCAGCCGCAGTTTGTCCGCTTTCGTTCAAAGCTTCGGCGTACATGAGTAGCACATCGGCGTAGCGAAGAGCAGTAAAGTTAATACCGCCGTCGCCGCCAACGCCCGTCGTAAAGTCCACGAATTTCAAACCGTGCAAATCCCTGGCGTAGTTGCCCGTAACTAATTTTACGGAGTCTCCGATAGAAACCTTTCTCCTTACATCGCCTGCTTCGTAGGCATTGGCTACTTGTCGAGTTGGGATGATCCGGCCTGCTCCCTGCATATTATTCGGGAAGATGGCCATGTCGAAGCGGGGAGGCGTAAAAAGAGTGGAAAAGCTATTGCCTTCCCCCACGTTACCGGAGAGGTACTTTATTTCAAAAATAGACTCTGATAATTCGTCATTGCCGTTGGTGAAAAGTTTGGCGTAACTTGGATTCAACGAATATTTGTTGCCGTCGATCACCTCTTTCAATACTCCTGCTGCCTCCTGATACTTTTTTTGAGTGAGATACACCTTTCCAAGTAGCGTCTTGGCTGCTCCGGCTGAGGCCTGAGATTTGCTCTGCTGCGCCACTCCCTGCAAAAGACTTGCCGCCTCAGTCAAGTCTTTTATGATCAGCGCATAGACTTCGTCAGCGGGGCGACGGGTCATGTCGAAATCCAATATCTCGTTCGGGCTGCGGAAGGCCACATCGACCACGGGTACATTTCCGAAAAGACGAACCAGATAAAAATAGCTGTACGCACGCAGGAATAGCGATTCACCCCGAAAGCGGCTTTCCCGAGCCTGGGTCAGCTCGACCGCATCCAGTCGCGACAGGATATTGTTGCTGCGGGCGATGGTTGTAAAGCAATTGTCCCAAACCGTATTGAGAATACTGTTGGGAGGCGTAAAATTGGCCTCGTCCAGCTCACTTTCCGCCACCGTGGGCGAAGTCCAGGTAATTTCGGCGTTGTCGGTCGTCAGGTCGCCCAGGTACACGATCTCCGCATTGTGGAGCCCCTGCAAGCCAGAGTAGCTTCCTACCAAAGCCGTTTCAAAATCCTGGGCATTTTTGTAAAAGGAGAGTTCATTGATTTCGTACGCGGGTTCCAGGGTCAGGAAATCTGAGCAAGCCGACAGGGTTATTCCCGCGAAAATAATTGCGATGTACTTTTTCATGGTTGAGTAGATTTAGAATGAGGTTCTGATACCAAAGGTGTAGGTGCGCGGCAGCGGGTAGTTGTTATAGTCGATACCGGCGTTGACCACATTGTCGCCCGTGGTACTCGACTCGGGGTCGTAACCGGGGTAATCCGTGAAGGTGAACACGTTGGCGACGTTAGCGTAGACGGTCAGGCTGTTCAGCTTCATTCGATTTGTTACCTTTTTGGCAAGATTATAGGAGAGCTTTACATTCCTGATTCGGACAAATGAATTATCGAACAGGAAGTTAGAAGAGGTACCAAAGCCTATGGCGTAGTTGTTGCGAATCGCGCGGGGAACGATGCCATCACCCGGATCAGCCTCAGAACGCCACCGGCGATCGGTCCGCACATGATTGTTCTGCACCGCCGTAGCACCCAAAAAGGCGGCTCCCGACTCCATATAAGTATAGGCCCCCTGCGACCCGACGAGGCTGACATCCAGGCTCAGGTTGCCAAAAGTAAAGTTGTTGTTGAAGCCCCAGGTGAAATCAGGCCAGGGCGTGCCGACGATCTTGCGGTCGCTTTGGTTGATCACCCCATCGCCATTGACGTCTTCGAATTTCAGGTCACCCGCCTGCGTGCGGGGGTGCTGCAAGGCGGCCCCGTCCAGCTCGGCGCTGTTCATGAATACACCCAGTTTATTGATCAGAAAAAAGCTCGAGATCGGCGAGCCTACCTGCGTAATCTGGAAAGGAGAGGTAGAGATTCGCCCCCCCTCAGTCGCCAGCCGAAGTACCTCGTTGCGGTTTCTGCTGAACGTCAGGTTGGTATTCCATTGGAAGCTGCTTTTCTGAATGTTGGTACTTTGAATGCCCAACTCAAAACCCCTGTTTTCGATGTCGCCAATGTTTTGGGTAGAGCTATTAAATCCAGATGCAGCCGGTAGCTGGACAGCCAATAGCAGGTCGGTTTTCAAATCGCGGTACAGATCGGCGGTAATCGAGACCCGATCTTTAAATAAACCTATGTCCAGTCCGAAGTTGGTTTGCTTGGATTTCTCCCAGGTCAGATTGTCATTCGACAGCGTGCGCGGCACCAAGCCCGGATTGAGCGCATTGTTACGCACATATCGGGTCGCAGATAAAAGGCCGATATGCGTGTAGTCACCAATTTGGTTATTTCCCGAAATACCGTAGCTGGCTCGAAGTTTCAGATTACTGACGAAGCGCACATCTTCCATAAAATCTTCTTCGGCGATGTTGTATCCCACCGAGAACGAGGGGAAAGCACCCCATTTGTTATTTGAGCCAAAGCGCGAACTGCCGTCTTGCCGGATGGTGGCGGTGAGCATGTACTTGCCATCGTAGGAGTAGTTGATACGGGCCATCCCCGATAGCAGCGCCCACTCATTGACGGTCTGCGTGCCCGCGTTGACAATTCCTGCCGAGATGTAAGGAACGTACTCGGTCGGAAAATCGGTGGCTCCCGCCGTTACCAAATCGACTCGGTTTTTTTGAGCTGTGAAACCCACTAATCCGTTCACAAAGTGTTTGTTGTTGAACACCCGCTTGTAGGTCAAGGTATTTTCATTGAGCCAGTTCAGAGTCTCAGCCTTAGAAGTACCCGCAGTCGCTGGATGATTTAAAGAAGTAAAATTGGGTACAGCGGACGAGCGCCACAACCGAATGTTATTGCTATTGAAATTTACCCCCACGGAGCTTCGGAAGGTCAGTTCATCGGTCAGGTTGATCTCCACAAAATTGTTCGTCACTACATCCATGACCCGGCGCATATCCTGGGTACCTTCGCTCACCGACAGCACATTGGCCAGAAAGCCCAGGCCGTCCGTGACATCGGCCTGATCGAAGAAGTAGTTTCCTTCGTCGTCATACACCGGAATGGTAGGTGAGGCTGCCAGCACGTTGGAGATTAAGCCGCCCTGTCCGTAGTGCGACTCGGTATTGGCAAAGCGGCCAAAGCCAAAGGAGCCGAAGGTCGAAGTACCAATCTTTACCCGCTTGCTCACCTGTGCATCCACGTTGACCCGCAGGTTGAAACGGTTGTAGTCGGAGTTGACGATAATACCTTCTTGTGATAAGTACCCGCCGGAGATGAAGTACTGTGTCTTCTCATTTCCGCCCGTAGAGGAAACCTGCAGGTTACGCACCGGGGCCGATCGAAAAAGAACATCCTGCCAATCGGTATCCGTCGTAATTGACTCCGGGTTGCGAAATTCAGGCCTGACCCGTTGGGACGCCGGGCGCTTGGAATTGGGATCGGAGGCATTGCCGCCCGAAAAGACATAGGCGTTGTCGCGCCCGTCGGCCACGTACTCGGCGTACTGCCGGGCGTTCAGCATATCTAGTTTGTTGGCTACTTCCTGAATACCATACGAGGCGTCCACCGTAATTTGTGATTTGCCGTAACTTCCTCTTTTGGTCGTGATGATAATGACGCCGTTCGCCCCCCGTGAACCGTAAATTGCGGTCGCGGAAGCATCTTTCAAAATCTCGATTGACTCGATGTCAGAGGGATTGATGGAAGCCAGCGGATTGATTCGGTTGGCGGTGTTTCGGGCCATGCCCGTAGAGGAATAGCTGTTATTTCCGTAGTCGCGCATGTCGGAACCACCGCCGCCCGGACTGAGCGCAAAACCATCGATTACGTAGAGCGGTTGGTTGCCGCCCGTGATCGAACTCACGCCCCGGATAAGCACGTTGACGTTACCGCCAGGTGCACCGGTAGTTTGGTTGATCTGCACGCCCGGTGCCTTGCCTTGCAGCATTTGATCGAAACTCACGGCCGATGGCTGCAGAAGTTGCTCACCGGAAATTTGGGTGATCGATCCTGAGATGTCCTTTTTGCGTTGCGTTCCGTAACCCACGACTACCACGTCCTGCAGTTGTTGCAAGTCCGCTTCGAGGGCCACATCGATCACCGAACGGTTGCCCACAGGTACTTCTCTAAAATTGTAGCCTATAAAACTTACAACCAGCGTAGCGTTGGGTGAGACATTCAGCTGGTACGCTCCGTTGGCATCAGTCGTAGTGCCGTTGTTGGTACCCTTCTCCGCGATCGTGGCGCCCACGAGCGGCGTCCCGTCTTCAGTAGTAGTTACCGTACCGCGGACGGGCGATTTCTGAGCCAGAAGCGGGGAGATCAAACTTATGGTCAGGAAAAAACACAAGAGTAAAGAAACCCGGCGATTTTTGAAATTTGTTTTCATGATTAAAGGGTTTAGTGATAAGGCAGTCGTACTTCAAGAGATGATGACCGATTCAATATTCAGGTAGTTGGCGATCTTTCGAATCGTCTCGGCCTGATGGCCGATCCCAAGCGCAAAGTGGTGCGTGGGACCTTCCATCATCCATTTTTTTAAGAACGTCCTGACATCGGGTTGAAAGAAGCCACGTGTATTCGTGTTGCCCGTGGGCGGTATCGGGCCTTTGATGGATTCGCCCTCGGCAATTACAAACTTGAATTTCCCTTCGTAAGTCGAGCTGATACTCAGCATCGTGATGGGGCCTTCCTTTATTTGAAATTCTACACCCGCCCCAAAGCCAGGCTTGCCGTGGTACTTTTTCAGACTCCGCAGCACCGGACGCCCCTCGGCGATGGTAACGTTATGCGGCCCATCATGGCCTACCAGCACGAATCCTTCCTTGAAATCGACGGGATGAAATTCGGCGAAACTACCGCCGATGCCCAGCCGCTCCATGATGAGCATGGCAATGCAGGTTTTTAGATCAGACTCGCCGCACATCGGGAAACCCGCACCAGTCAGCAGCGAATTACCCACGATTAAGTTAGACATCACGACCCGCTCATCGCTGCCCTCCTCGCCGTCGTAGTAATAGGCTAGTCCATCCAGATTTCTCTCTTCGACAAATTTTTCCAGCGCCACCATAGCCTGGGCGGCTACGCGCAGGTCTTCCCTTCTTAGCTTTTCGGAAATAGGATCGGATACCGGATCTGGCGTGTCGAAAAAATCGAGGATTCGTTCTTCGACCGCCCGTATTTCATCTTCCGTGGCGGTGCGGTACTTTGCGACAATTTCGTTTGCCTCGCACTGCACGATGTGCGGACTAAAATGCGCCGTGAGCATGGTAGAATCCGAGTGCATATCCAGCATGGATTCGATCGGGTGGCCAATGTGACCAATGCGGGCGGTTTTCAAGTCGTGCAGGACCGTTGCAATCCGGCAATACTCCGCAATCTCTGCTTCCGCAGCGGGGTCATCGTGCAAAGTGCCAATGATAATTTCCGGTATTTTTTTTCCCATCCTTACCGCCACTCCCGTGAACTCAGGCAATGAGCAGATATCGTCGTTGTACAATTGCAGGTAAGTGGACGCATTCTCGTAGTCCAGCGCTTTGTCCGGCTGCAGCGCCACCAAAACGATCGGCGTGTCGATGCTTTTGATGATAATGCCGAACGTACTGGACGTGGCATAGGTAAGCATGTCGCAAAAAATGAGATCGAGGTTGGCCGCTTTCAGCTTCGGCACCAGCGCGTAGGCCTTGGCGGCATCGTCCACGAGGCCAAAGTCGATCAATTCCACATCGCTTGCCTGATCTACCTTTTCTTTGAAAACCTCCTGCTTCGCCAGCAGATGATCGAGCAGACCATCGAATTGGCTCCAGTACTTAAAGTACCCTACGCCAAAGACACCAATGCGAGGGCGGCTGCGCCGACGGTGCTTGAAGGTGACGGCGTGGTTGTCGTAAGTAGTTTCTGCCTCTTGATTGAAATTCATGTTTCGTTGTCTGGTTATCGTGTTAACGCACTAAGTAAAATGACACAGCGTATTTCATAGCACCAATTCGATGCCCTTTATTTGAGTACGATGGGTTCTACAATCAGGGATTCTTCGCCGTAAACGGCCCTGATCTTGGGGATCGCCAAAACCAGCAAAAGAAAAGCAAGGGGATATAACATGCCGGAAGCGATCCAAAGCGGGCGGTACGAATAATTCTGGATAATCAATCCCATCAGCGGGTTCAATAACAAGCCCGCTACGGCCCCGGCGGTACCGCTCAGTCCGACCACGGAGGAGGTGGCTCTTTGGCCAAACATATCTGAGATAGCCGTGATGTAGTTGGTGATCCAGAAACCGTGGGCAAACATAAATACTGACATGAGGGCAATGGCTACTTCCACGCTGTCTACCCATTCGATCATAGGCGCTACCAACGTCAGTGCGGCGGCCGCACCCATGATCGTTTTGCGGGCTTTGTTGATCGAAAAATCATGCTTGATGAGTCGATCCGAGAGCCATCCGCCGATGATGTTAGCTACGCCAAGGGCGAGGAATGGAATCCAGAAGAGGTTGCCAATCCGCTCAAACGACACGTTGCGCACTTCGCTTAGGTACTTGGGAATCCAGAACATTAGAAAATAAAAAACTGGATCGAGCAGAAATCGAATGGCAATAAAGACCCATACTTCTTTGTTTTTCAGAAGTTTGCCAAAAGGAACAGCGTTGGGCTTGGGGGCTACGGGAAGTAACTTGGGAGTGTTTTTTTTCTGTTTGTTTTTCCAAGGGACTAGGAGCCAAACTACCACCCATACCAGACCAATGGCGCCCGGAACGATAAAACCGCCTCGCCATCCGTACAGATCGGCGAGCCAAATCGTCAGGGGCGGGGCAATCACTGCCCCGATGGCCGCTCCGCCAATAGCGATTCCGTTGGCCATCGCCCGTTCCTTTTTGTCAAACCACTCGTACACGGTTTTAGCAGCACCAGGAAAACAGCCCCCCTCTCCTACCCCCAGTAAGAACCGGAAGGCAATGAGTTGAGTGACGTTGGCGACCAACCCATGCAGGCAGTTGGCAATCGACCACACCCCTACCGAAAGCGCTAGTCCGGTTTTTCCGCCTACCTTATCGATGAGCCAACCGCCCAGCGTGAACATGACTGCGTAGCTGATGAGAAAACTAGTGTTGATCATGCCGTATTCGACATCGCTGATCGACAACTCTTCCTGAATCTTGATGATGGCAATCGAGAGTACCTGCCGATCCAGAAAACTCAGTCCGGTCGCCACGAAGAGCAACATCACAATAAGCCAACGAGTGGAGTTCATATAGGATAACCTAACGCACTAAGTAAGTCTATGCAAAACTATAACCTACAAAATCACTATCCAAATGATTTTAAATTTTTATGCGAAAAACTTTAAATTTTCTCATTTCGCGAACTACAATGATCTCTTATACAGTAGATAAGGTAAACAAGTACTTACAATTTATCCAAAAAGCAATAATTTGTAATCCTCGAAATGCTTTAGAGCTTTCGAACGGTAGTTGTAATGAAGGAAGGGTTGTGCTGGAATTCCCTCAGAGTCTGAATAATTCGGGGCAAGCTACGACCAAAGGAGACTGGTCGGGATTTACTTCCATGAGGTCTGCCATATGCGCCCACCAGCGGCGCATGATAGGGTTTTTAGCTATATCTTCGGGAAACTGCGGAATAGAAGCTATTTTCTGGAAGGCGAAGAGAAGGAGCGATTCCTCATCGAGAAAAATGTGGTACTCGACAATGCCGGACTGCTTGAGTAAAGCTACGAGTTCAGGCCAGATTTCGTCGTGGCGTTGTTTGTATGCCTCAACGCACCCCGGTTTGAGTTTCATTCTGAATGCTTTTACATTATCTTTTTTCTGCATTTCTGCTTAGCCTATAATTTTAACAAAAACCCGTTCGAACATCAGAACACTCAAAGCCCAAAGAAAAGTACGATCCAGAGCAGAACTAGAGCCAAAAGAAAATACAGCCATTTATTTACCGATTCAGACTAATCGTCTGTGCGGTAATTGGATATTCAGAAAACAGCAAGAAATCGAGTTATAGTTATTGAAGCCTTGAAATGCAATCGTTGGATCGACGAAAACACTAAACTCACCATCGGCCTGCCCTAATCCTATGGAAAAGCAAGCGGTGGTGATTATTGCGTCTTGAAGAAAGACAACTCCAACCCCGCGTCCGAAATGACCAAAGAAGAGAAGTTAGCGTTGTGGCTATACCGGGGTTCTTTCCCAAAATGGACGCCGGACGTGGATTTGGCGGATGAATGGTACTAGCAATGAAACCATCAGAACGCAACGTTCTTTATGCCCTACTGGCCAGCCTGACTCCCGGACTGGCCCCATTTCCCCAGAACCCCACATCATGGGCAAAATCCGTTGGGTGCTGGGCGGAGCGCAAGGTATGAAACTCACCGACTGGGGTGATCTGATACTGCATGGGCTTCCGTGGGTGGTTTTGTTTGTTTATTCGGTGTTGTTTTTTGCTCGTGGGAATTTGGTTTAAAGGCACAGAAACCTTTTATTTCTTGCGCGTGAACGTTACACTTGGATTACTTGAAAATGTGGTCTCTAAGTGATTGTTGTCAATGACGGTTAGGGTTCCTGCCGTAGAAGTTGATGACGCTGGCGAGTTGGGCGTACCTGTTGTCCATTTCAGATTATAAATCTTCTTTGCCTCGTCGTAAGTCCCGGTAAAAGTCACCTTGCCCGCTGGGACGCACTGGTCACCCGTTTTCTTCGTGGCGGTTATTTTTCCTTGATCCTCAACTATTTCAACGATCTCCTCGGGAATTGCCGTTCCGGTGGGACACTCGTAGCCCTTACCGACCCACTGACCGCTGATACTTTCGGGTTGGAGATCGCTTTTTTTCTTGCAGCTAATGGCTGTGGACAACAGCAAGAGTAAGAGAAATCTTTTCATTTGTGAAGGTTTTGTGATCGGCGAAAATCGAAGAACCAGCTAACAGTTATTTACACTCACCCTGATAAACGAAAGTATAAGTGGAAGCCTCATCCTGAGAGTTATCAGCCGTGTTTGAGTAGCTATAGTCGTACTTCATCACGCGATTTTTTTCGTAGGTGTATTTCTTACGAGAGGTTCTCACCACCAGGTTCCCGCCACCATCGTAACTTTGACTAATCAGTTCAGTATAGTTAGTCGGCTGAGTACCACCTGTTATCAGATTAGGGCCACCACCGTCGGCAACCTGCTCGGGTAGCCAGCCTTTGCGAGCAAGCAAGGCTAGTCCGTAATTGGGCGTATTGTCGTACTTAGCGTCTGTCCAGGATGTTCGCTTTCCATCGGTGAACCTTTCAGATTTAGTAGAGCTTCCCTCTGCATTGTAAGCATAGGTATTGTAGTTTCCGTTTCCATAATCGATTTTAACTACTTTCCCGTTAGTTACCGTGTACAGTACTGGGCTATTCGCTCCCCGGGTGTGAACGACGCCCGTCAGAACTCCCTGATCGTAGGTATATTCTATCCGGTAGGTTGCCGCTGTTTCAGTTTTCTTAACTACCCCGCCCTGCGCATCATAGGTGTAAGTATTGCTTCTGGTGGTTGAACCGTTTGTTTTGACCTCTATCCCGCTCAGACGCCCCTCAGAGTAGGTATAGGTTTCTACATTGAATGGGTTGTTTGACCCCGCAAAAGTAAACTCATATTTAGTCACATATCCCTCGGCATTGTAGGTGTACCTTACGGTGTTACCATGTGAGTTGATCATCCTGCTGATTCTCTGACTATTGTCGTATTCAATTTGCAATTCGGTTGTATTTCCTATGTTGATGGATTTCAACTGACAGGGTAACAATGTCACTACGGAGGATATTGGCCCATAGACGGTTCCCTGCGCCGTCGTAGCGTAAGCGCGCACTTTGTAGGAAGTCGACGGTAAAAGGCCTTTTAATCCACTCTCGAACTTAAAGGGAAACGCCGCCCCCGCTGGCAGCGGTCCGAGTTCCGTTTTTCCCTCAGTAGTGGCGTTGAAGCCTTCGAGGGTCGGCTCCGCACGGCTGAGGCTCCAAATATGGCCGTGCTGGATGACGCTGTTGCTGCCTTCCTTGTCGATGCTGGACGTGATCCTGGCCTCCGACACCGTGACCCCACTCGCAGTGTTAGCCGTAGCCGCTGTGCCGACGAACGACACGGGCTTTTGCTGCACGGTAAAATCAGTAGCCGAAGCCACCGTTTTACCGCCCGCTTCCACAGAAATTTTACCCGAAACGATGTCCTTAGGAACGCGCACCACCAGCCGCGTGGCGGAGGCCGAGTCGAGTAAGGCTTCGGTGCTGCCGAATTTTACCTTGTTGCTTCCCAAAGTAGCTGAAAAGCCCGTCCCCGTGATCAAGACCCGATCACCCGCGCTGCCCGAGCTTGGGCTGAAGGTGGTGATGGTTGGGTTGGCAGCGGTACCGCCGCCGGGCGCGGGGTCGTCCTTGGTTTTGCCGCAGTTCAGGAGAGTAACGGCCAGTAGGAAGTATAGGCTTTGGAAGAAGGGTTTGTAGGGTTTCATGGTTTTGTTTGGTGCATTAGCCTATGATAAAAATTACAAGTTGAGTAGATAATTCTATTGCTGCATTCCGGATCGGGGATCGTAGTAACCTTGTCCATCAGCAGAAATCATACACATCGGAGATGTAGACCTTACTTGCTGGCTTTCCCAAATTTTAACACCCATTTGGACATCGAAAGCTTTTATTCTTGTAAATGCGGTTTTAATTACGTCATTGTCTGCCACATATACCTTAGATCCAACCACTAGCGGAAAAAGTGCTGGTCCCAATAATTGGGTCTCCCATCTGAATTTGCCCGTAGTGGCATCGATTATTCTGAGCATATACGTAGGATTTGTTCCCACCCCAGACACCAGGGTTATCATCGTAGCCAATGAATTTCCTGAAACACTTATCGAAGATGTAAGAGAAATGCTTTCTCCCTTCTGAGTTGGAGAATACCGCCACTTTTCTGCACCGGTTGCCGAGTCAAGAGCTTTGATAACAGTATTACTACCTTCGTAGGTCACAGAATACAAAGTTGTTCCAACTTGGGTTGAGTATCCGTTAGTTTTATTAGAAT
>NZ_JBGSXF010000068.1:0-2161 GCF_041751555.1 Persicitalea sp.
GGCCGGAAGGGATTTGTCGGTAATGCCATACATATCGGGATAAAGTACCATCGTGAGGTTGAAAACCAGCAAAATGACGCTACCGACGTAACCCAGCGAGAACCCGCGGGCGCTGTACCGATCGAAGTTTTCCTCAGTGGCAATTTCGGGTAGAAAAGAGTAATAAAAGACAATGCTGCCAGAATACCCGATCAGACTTAGCACAAACATAACTACCCCAAATGTGGTGGTATCCCTAGTAAAAAAATAGAGCATTCCGCAGCAAAATGCCCCCGAGTAGCAAAATATTTTCATAAACAACTGCTTCCGTCCCGTGTAGTCTGCAATGGCAGTGCAAAAGGGAATGAGAAACGCTACCACTAAAAAAGAAAAGGAAACGGCGTAAGAAAACAGAACTGAGTTTTTGATCGCGAAACCAAAAAAATCAATGACTGCACCGCCCTGCGCATTGAGGGCTGTTGCGCTGAAATATACCGGAAATATACTGGAGGTAATCACCAGCGGGTGGACTGAATTGGCCCAGTCGTACATACACCAGGCATTGACAGTGCGAGGGTCATTCTTTTTTATCACAACTCTCTCAACCAGATATTCCGAAAGCTGATCGCTTCACTGGGGTCGCCGTGGTCTTGGAGTTTTATCGGAGACTTACCGTGGGGTTTATCGTATGAAGGCAGGCCGATGTATTGCGTCGGTCCCGTGAGGATGGTATTGTTTTGCACGACTATACCATTATGAATAGCCGTTACGCGGGCGGGAGAAAACAGTGAGCCATCATCCTTGAAACGTGGTGCGGTAAAAATAACGTCATAGACATTCCATTCGCCAGGCTTTCGGGTGGCGTTGCGAAGCGGCGGTGACTGCTTGTAGATACTACCTGCCTGACCGTTGGCGTAGGTGCGGTTGTTGTAGGAGTCCAGAATTTGCATTTCGTAGCCATCATTGTCAGGGCCGGTCGAAGCCAAGAAAAGTCCGCTGTTGCCCCGGGCTTGACTCTGGCCAGAGATATTGGCCGGCACCTTCCACTCGATGTGGATCTGGTAATCAAGAAAGGACTGCTTGGTCTGGATATTTCCCGTTCCCTTCTTGACCGTGAACGTGCCGTCTTTGTTGACGGTCCATTGGGCAGATTTGGAATTATCTTTGGTAGAGACCCATTGATCGAGATTTTTGCCTTCAAACAATACGATGGCGTCAGAGGGTGCAACGTTTTCCGGAGTGGAGACTGTTTTAACTTCTGGCTCCCAAAACTCAGTCATCTGGGGAACCATTTTCGGGGGTTTTGGAATGTCCTGAGAAAAGACAGGACTGGTAGCTAAGCCAATCGCACAAAATCCTAGCAGTAAATGATTATTTGTCATAGAAATGGATAAGAACAAATAGGTGGATGGTAATATTGGGTACGCAAATTCGCAATTACTGCTCGATTCACCAAGTGAAGTCTTTAAGCATAGAAAAAGCGATGGCCGGGGACCATCGCTTTATATTTGAAAATGAACCTACTTAACAACTGGTTCAAATACCAGATTTGCCAACTGGTTCACACCGTTCACCGGAACCTGGTTGCTAAGAGTCAGTTTGGCACGAGTCAATTCCTTGATGCCAAATTTTCCTTTGAAAGCATTTATTTCGATGTCAAGAATTTGATCGTTTTCCTTTAAATACCAAGTACCACCGTTGACAACTTGCCGAGAAGTACGGTCAATGGCTTTGGTGACGTTATTCTCAAAGAATTGGATGTCGAATAAGTAAATCGCTAAGGTTTCCAGACCGAGTTGATTTTGGGGAATGGCCTTACCCGATGCATCCGTAACATTAACGAGTCGCCAGGGGTTAGAAATCAATACTTTATCCTTAGAGGTAGTTGCAGTGCTAGGATCTTGCGGGTCAGTTGTATTCTTATCGCAAGCTGTAGCAAAGCAAAGCATAAACAGAGCGAAAAGAAGTGGCTTGATGTTTTTCACGGACAAATTCATGGTTAGGGATTACGGCTTTTGGTGCTGTTATTTGCAAAAGTAACGAAAACGGGATTAATAACGATGCCCCCTTTCATGTGTTTTTTTATAAGAATGAAAATTTTGATAGCGGGTACGCTACTGATAATCAGCGCGAGTTCGGGCTACTCCCAATCGTGTACTCCCGATTTTATCCTGAATCCGGT
>NZ_JBGSXF010000069.1:0-3016 GCF_041751555.1 Persicitalea sp.
TTACAAATGAAAAAATCGGCTACCCAAGCCACGGTCTTCGACCGGGTAGCGGCGGGTTTGGCCCTGGCGTGCGGGCTGGTCATGCTGGGTTACGCTGCCTACGGGATCATCGGTTTGCAGAATTATTTCGTCGCCATTCTATTTGCGGTTTTTGGAACTTTAATTTCGGTCAACGCGCGGAAGGATTTACAGCTATTTTTTGGCAAAATCGACTCGGAGAAGATGCACTGGTACTTTGGGCACATTAGCAAGATCATGGGAGCGTACATCGCTACTGTTACCGCCTTTTGTGTAAACATGACGCGCTACTTGCCCGAAGACGCCTCAGTTTATCTCCAACTGATCCCGTGGTTCGCACCAGGAGTACTGCTGGGCGTTGGGACAGCTTACTACGGCAAGCGGCAGCGTGAGAAGCGAAAGATGCCCGTCAAGTACGGTTTCCTGACGGGCATAGTTCGGCGGGTGCTGGTGCACTGAATCAGGCGTAGCCCATTTCCTGCTTACCAAACATCTCGGCGCAGGACTGTATAAACTGCTGCACCGCCTGCCGCCGCCGCCGGGCAATGGGTAGTTTGGTACCGTTGGTAAGTGTGATTTCATCACGGTCGTAGTGGGCGATGTGATCCTTGTTGATAAGGCCCGAGCGATTTACGCGCACGAAGCTCTGGGCGTTCAATCGCTCCTGAATGATTTTCAAAGTGGTAGCGACAGTGAGCTTGCGCCCGTCGGCAAAATGAACGTGCGTGTAGTTGCTGTCGCCTTTGCAGAGGACAATTTCATCGGGCTGTGCGTGTTCGTAAGCTCCGATGTGTACAGAATTTTGGGGGATAGATAGTGATGATGTATTCATGGTTAACAGGTTTAGGGTTTTTGGTTCTAATTCCTTAGTCGTGGAAAGGCACGACGGAGGAAACAGGTACTTTGAAAAAAGTCCTGCTGCGATCCCAATGGACCGCAGCAGGACGTACTAGTGAGCCGGAAGTACTTAAGGAAAATCATTTCTGGCCCGGACAACCAAATCCACCATTTCGGAGCCACCCGAGGCTGAGTTTTGGCTGGAAGTCTGGCCGCTTTGCACGGCTACCGCGTGGGGGCCGTTGGACCACCAGGCAAAATAAGGCCCACCCGACTGGCCAGGAAACACGTCACCCTGGTGGAATATTCGGGTATGTCGGTCGGCATCCCAGAACGAGCCGTCCATCGGGATACTACCCTGGTAGCAGGGTCTTGCCCCGGAGTTCAAGTCCGCAGGATAGCCTACGTGCGACCAGTAAGGGGAATTATCCCAGCTATCTGTCCAGCTTTTGGCACCCATCCAGCCCGTGAGGTTACCCATTCGGCGGTCCAGCACCACCACCACGTAGTCGTGCTGCCCTTCGTTTCGATTGATGGTGGGGCCAGTGACTTTCACCCGGTAATAGATACGCGTTCCCCATGCCGTTCCGAAGGGTGCGGATCCATCGAAGGAAGCGGGCGTAAAGCTGATCCAGCCAGCGCCGTTGCTGGTCCACTGAATCACATGACTTACGGTAAGGAGGTGACGGGGGCCGATCATCACGCCAGACCCCGAACCCAGGGCCGTTCTGACCTTACCTACGGTACCCCAGGGATAAGAGGAGTTGAGGAACAACTGCCTGTTGTCAGCCCCGAAAATCGTAGTAGCGTAGTGTAAATCCTCTTTGTCGGGTAGTTTCTCGAAATATTTTTTGCTGCGGGTAAAAGACCTGGGCAGATCACCGGGATCCAAATCCAGGGCCAGGTGATCGGGCCGGAAAGGAGGTAGTTCAGTGAATCCGTCGGGGTCGATGACGAAATCGTCTTTTCCGACAAACTTCTGCTCGATGTCTTTCGGAAAATGGTACTTGCCGAACTCCGGCACCTTTACCCTCAGATCAATTTCATTCAAATTGTCCGAGACGTTCATCCCGATCCGTTCGATGGAAGTACCGGGCGGAATATTCAGGTTTCCGGTCAGTAGGTTGATGTCGAGCGTCGAAACGTCAAGCTTTGCTCTCGCTTTCTCGGACTTCATCTCTTTTTTCAGTTCTTCGGGAGAGAAGGGCGGCTCAATTTTGTCATCGCCCTTTTTAGCTTTGCTGTAGTCTGCCATGTTTTCTGATAAATGTTTAGGGTAAATAAATAATGGTTATCGGTCTTTGAGTCGAAAGATTGACCTGAACTGGAAACAGAAAAGCGCTGATTTTGAGAAAAACAGGGGTTTTTACGTATATTTCCCCGGACAAGTCACGTGCGTATGAGATTGCTGCAGAAGTCCCCTCCCGATTCGAGTATTATTCAGGGTATCCTTGCCGGAGGTACAAGCCGACGACTTTACGAAAATCAGCTCTACGAAAAGTACCAGTACTTCATCGAGCAAGGCGAGCGCAAGCACAGTCGCCTATCTGCCGACGACTGCTCAATGGTCTATTCCGACGCGGTACTCACTGTGATCGAGCATGTTTCCGGCAACCGCTTCGAGGGCCGCGCGGAGCTGAAAACCTATCTTTATAAAATATTTAGCAACAAATGTGTTGACCTTATTCGTAGAAATACGACTAATAAAGCAGAGGTACACCAAACCGATGGACTTAGCGACTACCTGAACCTACTGCCCGACGACACTCACACCGCAATACAGCAACTCGTGCAGCAGCAGGACGCCCAGCTACTCGGCCAACGACTCAGTGAGCTGGGCGATAAGTGCCGCCAAATGCTGATGGCCTGGGGGGAGGGATTTAAGGATGAAGACATTGCCAACCAAATGAGCTACCAATCGGCCGCCGTAGTCAAGACCAGCCGCCTGCGCTGTATGAAGAAGCTCAGGGAGTTGTACCTGAGCGGCAGTTAGGCCAGAAAGAAGATTTAACCTAATCTGAAAGAATGAACAACCACATCGAAGATTACTTCAACGAAAATTTACCCCCACCCGAACGATCGCAGTTCGAAGAAAATCTACGCCAAAATCGACAGTTGCAGGAAGAGGTAGCCTTTTACCTTAAAACCCAAGAAGTGTTAC
>NZ_JBGSXF010000070.1:0-9238 GCF_041751555.1 Persicitalea sp.
AATGTTTTTCGACTTGATGAGTTGAACAAATTCCTCATCCACGGTTAAGTCCCGCACGCTGTGCGCCATCAGGTCGCTGCCCGCTTCGAGTAGCTTCTTGGCGTCGGCGAGATAGTACATGTGGGTGGCGATTTTGTAGCCCAACTCGTGGGATTTTTTGATGACCGCGCGGTAGACTTCTTCAGACATTTTGGGCGAAGTACCCAGGTTATCATCCACCCTGATTTTCATAAAATCGACGCCCATTTTGGCATTCTTTTCAATCACAGCTTCGGCTTCGGCGGGCGTTTCGCCAGTAATCACCTCGCCCGCAATGAATAGCCGTGCCCGCTGGGTAGCGGCCGTGTCATTGACATCCCGCAGGGCCACCGCCTCCGCTGCGTCGCCGCCCAGACTCACAACCGTAGTGACGCCATAGCGGGCGTAGGTGGCAAGGTTGTCGATGATGTTTTTGGCCGAGTAGTGTCCGCCTTCGATTCCCTGCACGTCACCCACGTGGCCGTGGGCGTTGATTATTCCGGGCATAATAAACTTACCCGTCACGTTTTTGACCGAGGCTTTTTCGGGGATTTTGACTTCACTTTTCGTTCCGACTGCCACTACCCGTCCGTTTTCAATCAGGAGGACGCCATCTTTGATCGGTTCGCCGCCGCGCCCGTCGATGATGGTGGCACCCGTATAGGCGGTGGAACTTTGGTCTGTCGATTGCTGAGTTTTACAGGCAAGAACGATCAGGATAAGCAGTGGTAGTAGTTTAGATAAAATCTTCATTGTGTTGATTTTAAAAGTGTTAAAACTTTTTTCTACAAAACCTTATCGCGCAGGAATTCTGAAAACCGGATAACGCAAATACTCCTTTTCGCGGTAGGCCGAATGCTCGTAAATATAATCCAGTTGCGCGTCGGCACTCTTGGCAAAAGCCTCGTCCGTTGCCATTTTCTCATTCATTGCCCTCTGCAGTTGTGGTGATTTGCGCAAGAGCTTCGCCGCTAATTCCTCGAAAACATAAGCCGAATACCCCTCTTTCGCTTGCAGAATGGTATCGTAGAAATTCCATTTGAAAAAAGAATCGACGCCCTTGGGTTCCAGCGTTTCGACAATATAGCGGTTGGTAGGCTGATTGACGGGAATGTACCAATCACCCATTCGGAACAAAACCGCTTTCGTTTCTTTGGTCAATTCTACATTGGTATGCCAATAATGCCCTTCATAGGGTTGAGAGGAAGTTTTCACGTCCGAGATATGATACACTTCCACCTGCAGCATCGTGTCGCTCGACAAGGGTCGCATTTGCACTCGGTTCAGTTTCAGCAACTCGATTACATTGTGCCAACCCTGGGGGATGACGTAAGCCTCTGGACGTTCCACCGTTTCGACGGCTTCATATTGATTATAAAATGGAATATTTTTGGTGAAAGGCTTATCGCGGTTGTAATAAAGTCGCTTTTGGCCACTCACCTCGCTAGTAGGGTACTCAGGTTCGTAGCCTTTGAATTCGATTGGGCTGGGTTTTTCGCGGTTCACCTGCCAGGTCAAGGGAAAAGTTTTCTGCGATTTTACGGCCTCTCTGGTTTCCTTGCGCATCGCGATAATCGCCTGGCGATATTGCGCCAGTACTTTGGTCGTGCCTTCCAGATAAGCGTAGGTAGCCTTCACCCGCTGGTCATAGGGTTTGAGCATGTGGGTTTCGGTCATTACGCCGATGGTGTGAAAAAGGGCGGCGTAGCCCGTGGAGTAACGCGGCCAGTCGGGAAATTGCACGAACCCCTTGGCGGGCGTTTGTCCCCAGGCATTGACGTAGGGCGTGGCCTCGTAGCCCGCTTCCTTCATGTGTTTGTAGAGATACGGCAGGAAAGTACCTCGCTGAAATTCGCCCAAACTACCTCCCAGCTTGTTCTCCTGCGTATAATCCAGCGTCATCACGTATTGGTAATCGGCCCCATTGCTGACGTGCGTATCGACGAACAGGTCAGGATCGAGTTCGTGAAAAATGGCGGCAAAGCTGCGGGCGTTGCGGGTGTCGGCCTTGATGAAATCGCGGTTGAGGTCGTAGTTACGGGCATTGCCCCGAAAGCCGTATTCCTCTGGTCCTTCCTGGTTGACGCGGGTGGTACTGTTGCGGTTCAAGGCTCCGCCAATATTGTAAAAAGGAATGACCGCCAGCACCACGCTGTCGAGTTGGGGGAATCGTTCCGGGTGCAGGGCGATGTCGCCCAGCAGCAGCATGGAAGCATCAACGCCGTCGGACTCGCCGGGGTGAATGGCGTTATTGATCAGTACAATGGCCTTGCTCTGCGCTTTGAGTTTGGTAATATCGAATTGGCGGTTACGAGAATAAAGCACGAGGTGCAAGGGCTTCCCGCTGTCGGTCAAGCCTTTGGTCTGCATCTGGATTTGGGGGAAATCTTTGGCCAGGAGCTGGTAGTAAGCGATTCCTTCTTCGTAGGTAGGGGTTTGGGTGCCTTCGCTTTTTTCAAAGCGGGTGTCGTACTGCCCAAAAGCCAGGGTACTTGACACAAGCAGGAGAATAATTGGGGAAAATTTGGGCATCGTTTCAGACGAGAACTGATTGGTTTCGATTCATTTGTAATATGGCAAGATCGGATTGGAGTCCAATGTTAGCTAATTTTTCATTCACCAGGAGTTCACCCATCTACATCAGGCCAATATTGATGGTTTGAAAATCAAGAAATTTAGACAGAATGAGAAATTTACGGCTTTGTTTAGGTACATACCTATTCCTAGGAATCGTGCATGGGACGACAGCCCAAACCGTGCAAGTGGACGCCGACGCGGCTGCACGCTACGTCCTGTCCTGCCAAAAGTCCAACGGCGCTTTCGGACCATATGACATGGACTACACCGACTTGGCCTGGACGTACCCGGCGGTGTACGCGCTGAAACTCCTGGATGTACCCGTTCCCAACGCCGACTCCTGTTTCAAGAACGGACGGCAGGCGTGGATTGAAAAAGCGTCCTGGAAAAATGGGCCGTGGTACTGGTCTTTTTCTCAGAAGGTGGACTTGTATCGATTATTTGGTCAACCCGGAGCGGACGAAGAGGGCGTGGCGGCGGGTGTACCCTGGAAATTGCATTACAAACCCCGAACTAGCTACCGCGAACTGCGGAAATATCCCGAGGGGGAATTCTTTGACCTGACCTCCCTCTGGCATTTGGTCGGGTCGGCCCAAACGTTGCGTTCTCCCATTGCCAACCCAGAGGTAGTAAAGGCATTTATTCTACAACGGCAAGCACCCGGCGGGGGCTTTGTCGAGGGACTGGATTCTCTGTTTACGCCCGCAAATGAAAACGCTCATCTGATGGCAACCTGTGAGGCAGTCATGACACTAACCGCGCTGGGCATCCCGGTTCCTAACAAAACGAATGTCATCGCCTGGCTGCATGCTTGTCAGACATCGGCGGGTGGTTTCCGGTGGCATCCGTCGGCTTTGGCGCACAGTAATCAGCCGGACGTGTGGTACACCTGGGCGGCTATCCGGGCGTTGGAGGCGCTGGGTTCCAAGCCTGTCAATCCCGCCACTTGTCTGGATTGGCTCAATACGTTGCAGAACCCGGACGGTGGGTTCGGCGATCGTCCCGGCTGGGCATCGCGCCTCTACAGTACCTACTACGTGTTGCATTCCGCGCAGATTTTGGCGGGTAGCGTCCGACGGGGAATTACGCATAAACAACTGAAAGAGGGAACCCCAGCCGTAATCCCGGAAGGAAAGTACCGCATTTTTCAGGCGGAGCACAAGAGCCCGCCGGGCGACAGCCACATGGTCGATACGGCTGCCGCGATGGGTTTTAATCTTTTGGCAGTCAAGATCACGGAAAAACAAATCGACACGGTCGAAGGGGTGAGCCAGATGGTGAAGGAAGCCCGCGCCTACGCCAAACGAAAGGGCTACCCGCTGGAAATAGTAGATTTTCCTGAGAATTACAGCCACCGCCTGCAATGGCCCAGCGGACAGCCCGCCGACCACGTTTCCAATATGCTTATTCCGCCCGGTCTTTCGGATCGGGAGTTGTCGGAATATAAAGCGGCTTACGCGATGGGGAAAAAGGGCTTGCCGTGGAAAGATTTTAAGGAGCAAGTCATCAAACCAATGCTCAACCTAAACACGCTGTTTTACCCGGAACTCGATTACAGCATGACCAACGCGTATCAAGTTTACGACGACGGGCTCGACGGACAAGCGGGCTACAACGCCATTCCGGGGGCGCACTTCGGCAACTCCGACTGGATGCGCCATTTCCCCTACAAGGAGCGATAGATCAGCCAACTACCCGTCGTAGCGGACGCCGACGCACACGGAAACATAGAAGAGTGGCGAGAGCATATGAATGAATTTCGCAACCTGTACATCGCCGAAGACTACCATTATCCGAACTACATCGACGCCGCACAACACGGAAGACTGGTCTGCGTAATTCGGTATGAGTCTGGCGAAATTCGGTACTACGGCGCAGCGGCGGCGGTGACCTATCTCAAAAAGCACCGCTCGGAATGGCAGTGGTGGTAAGGAGTCTAACCGTAAAAATAAAGTTTCCGGTTAAGGCTTCTTTTTGAAAAATCGCCCCTTTGAACCCTTCATTTTTGTCCTCGCCATCATCGCTTCGCCCGCCTCGATAGCCAGGTCGGCTTCAACAATGTCTGCTCCCGAATCAATAATCCTGTGATAACCCATGTCCAGTTCACTTTTGGGAATTTTCTTTTCGGAATAATCCTTGTCGATCGTGCGCGAACTGCCCACGATCGCCAGCACGCCTTTGTCGTGCAGGTGCTGGAAAATGGCGGGGTCATTCGGCTGCGTGTGGGTGACAAAGGCCACGACGTTTTCCCAGGGGACACCCGTTTGCCAAAACCTATCGGCAGCGGCGTGGTCAGGGACGAAGACTTCCATCATTACCTCAGGATTCAGGGAATAAGCTAGTTTGGCGTCGTCGAAATTGTAGGCCATGAGCAGCGCGTTTGCCTCGGCTTGGTGTTTCTTGATTTCCGCCACCCGCGCGGCGATGGAGACGTCTTTCTGATCTATGATGAGTACCGTTTTTCCTTTCGCCCACTCCAACACCTCACCGAGGGTGGGAATGGTATATTCCGTGACTTGGCCTTCCGGGTCTTTGAGTCGAAGCTTTCTTAATTCTTTCAGGGTATAGTCGCCTACCTTGCCGTGGCCCGTCGTGGTGCGGTCCAGGGTCGGGTCGTGCATGAGGACGATGGCGCTGTCTTTGGTGTAGCGCGGGTCGATTTCCAGGATTGCCCAGGTACGGTATAGCGTGTTCTCGAAGGTAGCCAGGCAGTTTTCGGGATAGCCCGAGCGCGGCCCGCCCCGATGGGCGCTCACGAACGGAATGCGGTCAGGGGTGTAACGCAGGAAAGCCCGCAGTTGGGCGGGGCTTTCCAGGTCGAGGATGTGAAGTTTTGGAGATTGGGAAAACGAGTTGAAGCCGGGGATAGCGAGTACGGCAACAAGTAGTAGAATCGGGTATCCCCGGCTAATATTCCTGCTCATCAGTACTTCGGGTTTTGCACCAATTTCGTATTGTTCAACTCGGGCAACGGAATGGGCAACACCTCATTCTTACCCGCCACAAAACCTTCCGACGCCAGCATAGTGCCGGCCCGGCCCGTGCGCACGAGGTCGTACCAGCGGTGGCCTTCGGTGGCTAGTTCCAGTCGCCGCTCGTTGTAGATATTTGGTAGCGTGGCCGCTGCGGGTTTCAGGCCTACGCGAGCACGCACGGCGTTCAGTAGCGTGGCCGCCCGAACCAGATCGCTGCCACCCTGCACCAGCGCCTCCGCTTCCATGAGGTAGGTATCGGCCAGGCGCATTTCGATGACGTTCTGCGGGTAGTTGAGCGCGGAAGGGCCGGCTCCCTTGCTTTCAAATTCCTTCAGCGGTGCGTATTTCTGGATAAAATGCCCGGTATTCTGATAACCCGGAATGTAGGTAGCCTTCTTGGCTTTTACCAAACTGTCCACATCCGCGATCGTGGCCTTGAAGCGGGGATCAAAATGCAAAGCGTCGTACAATCCCGGCGTGATGGGACAACCACCCCAGCCCGAGTAGTACTCGGGACCGTTGTAGCTGCGGGGGCCGAACATCTTGCTGGCTACCAGCCCTTCCACTTTCGAGGTATTGCCCCAGCCGGAGGCGGCAATGGACGTGTGGGGTATCTCCATAATCGCTTCGCTGCTGAATCGGTTGTCGGGCTTGAAAATATCGTTGAAGTTTTTGAGCAACTGATAGCCGTACTTGTTGGTAGCACCCGGCGTCCCGTTGACCTGGGCCAGGAGTTCGGCCGCATTCGTCCACTTCTTTTCAAACAAATACACTTTTCCCAATAAAGCTCGCGCCATGCCTGCGGTCACGCGCCCACCGTCGGTCACGACGGGTACTTTGTCGGGCAGGTTGGATTCGGCGATGGCCTCGGTCAGGTCTTTTTCGATCTGCGCGTACACCGCTTCCGGCGTGGCCTGAGTCACTTTGTAAATTTCGCTCGTTTCCAGTGGTGCGGTGAATAGGGGTACTTTGCCAAACAGCCGCACCAATTCAAAATAGTAGTAAGCGCGCAGGAATTTGGCTTCTGCCACGTATCGTTTTTTGACCGCCTCGCTCAGGCTGGGAATGTTGCCTTCTACCTTGTTCAAAATGGTATTGACCCGAGAAATACCCGCAAAGTTTTTCTCCCAAAAATCTAGTTGTGGACCGTTGGCTGGGTCGAGCGTAAATGCATCCATGGTATTCAGGAAGGGTACGTCCGATGAACTACCCCCGCCCCCGTAGCAATCGTCGGAGATGGCGTTTAGGCAGGCGAAGTTGCCGTACTGCCCCGTTCCTTCCCAACTCATGGGGTCATAGGCGGCCACCAGGCCGTTAAACACCTCCTCGGGATTCTTGTAGTAGTTGGTCTCCACTTGGGTCGCCTTGGAGTCCACTTCCAGAAAGCTCTCCTGACAAGAACTGAATAGTTGCAAGCTGGTCGCCAGCAAGGCCGTGTATATAATTTGTTGCTTTTTCATGTTTGTATTTTTTAAAAATTAAAAACCAAGATTGAGACCCAGCAGGAACGAACGTGACTGCGGATATATGGCCCGGTCGATGCCGTAGCTGCTGCCGCCGATTTCGGGATCATAGCCAGAGTATTTAGTAAACGTGACAAGGTTGTTGCTGCTTACATAGATTCTTGCCTTTTGCAGACCGATTTTGCTTGAAACCGCGCTTGGCAGCGTATAGCCAACCTGCATGGTCTTGATCCTGAAATAATCGCCCCGCTCCAAGTGAAAATCAGAAGGATTGGCGAAATTCTTATTCGCGTCTTTCGTCGTCAGGCGGGGATAGGCGTCCGAAGTACCCTCTCCCGTCCAGCGATCCAGGACGCTGGTCTGCCAGTTGGCCGTGGGAATGTCCAGGCGGCGCAGTCCCTGAAAAATGTCGTTGCCCGCCACGCCCTGTCCGAATACCAGGAAATCGAAGTTTTTCCAGCTCGCATTGGCGGTAAAGCCGAACGACCAGTTGGGGATAGGATCGCCGATGAAGGTACGGTCTTCCGAATTGATCAGGCCGTCGTTGTTGAGGTCCGCCCAGCGGAAGTCGCCGGGTTGGGCTTTGGGCTGAATCGGCTTGCCGTCGGGACCAGAGTAAGATTCGATTTCCTGTTGGTTTTGGAAGATGCCCTGCGTTTTGAAACCGTAGAAAGAGCCGATCGCGTGGCCCACCGCCGTGCGAGTCAGTTCGTAGCTGCTGTTTTGCAGCTTAGCCCCTCCTTCCAGAAACTCCTTGTCGTTACCCAGGAATTTTACCTCGTTTTTTAGGTAGGAGATATTGCCTCGCAAATTCAATTTCACTCCGCCGACCTGCTTGCGGTAGCCCAGCTCTAATTCCACGCCCCGGTTGCCCATGTCGGCCACGTTGCCGAAGGAAGAACCTGTCGCGCCCACGTAGCCGGGGAAGTCAACGGTTTGGAGGATACCAGTGGTTAGCTTGTTGTACCAATCGAAAGTCAGGTTCCAGTCGCGGAAAAGGACCATATCTACGCCGAAGTTCAACTGGCTCGTCTCCTCCCAGCGCAGGTCGGGATTGGCTGGGGCATCGGGACTGTAGCCGATCAGGTAGTTGTCGTTGCCGAAGGTAAAGTTTCGGCCTCCGCCCACCGTGGAGAGGTAGCGGAAATTACCCAGCACATCGTTGCCCGTCACGCCGTAGGATGCCCGGAATTTCAGAAAACTAATGGTGTTCTTGATCGTCCAGAAATCTTCCTGCGAAGCGACCCAACCGACGGAAGCGGAGGGAAAGTAGCCGAAGCGGTTGTTGAAACCAAAGCGCGAAGAACCGTCGCGACGAATAACGCCCGTGAACAGGTACTTTTCGTTGTAGTTGTAAGTCACACGGCTGAACAGCGAACTGACTTTGTGGTTGATACCCTCGTAGCCACTGGCGTTGATGTCGTTGGCTGAGGTGCTGTAATTCATCGAAGCTTCCTTAAAGGTATTCACCGGCAGGTTGAAGTAGGTCACCGTCAGGCCCATCGAGTTATTGTCAAGATAAGCCCCCTGCCCAACCAGCATCGTAAAGTCATGCTTTCCGGTGGCGCGGCGATATGACACGGTGTTCTCCAGATTCCAGTTCAAAGTTTTGCCGTTGAAACGGCCGTAGGAGGTTTGGGTGGATATCTGATTGGAATTCAGATAACTGATTGGCGAAAAATTCTCGTTGCCGTTATAGGAAAGCGTCGTTCCCACCGTAGAGCGCAATTTCAGCCCTTTCACTGGTTCCGCTTCCACGAATACGTTGCCCACGATGTCGTCGGACCAGCTATAATTGCCTTCCCTGGTTTTGATGAAAGCCAGCGGGTTCGTCACCTGCTGCGCTACCTGATTGGAGATGGCGTAGGGATTTCCGTTCGCGTCGCGCACCACGGGCTGCGTGGAATACGGCACCGCGTTAGCCGCCGCGGGGTCGGTAATGACGAGGGGCGTAATGGGGTCGAGCATGAGGGCCGAACTCAGCGGCCCGCCGAAATCGGTGTTGCCGCCCACGCCACTCTTATTATTGATGTGCGAGTAGCCAAGGGTCTGGCCGAAGGTCAGCCAATCCTTGATTTTGTGCGAGGAATTCAGCCGGATGTTGTACCGCTTGAATCCTGAAATATCCGAAGCCACGATGCCCTGCTGGTCGTAGTAGCCGAATGAAGTGTAAAAAGTCGAGCGATCGGTGCCGCCGCTGACGCT
>NZ_JBGSXF010000071.1:0-7606 GCF_041751555.1 Persicitalea sp.
CGGAGCGACGCTGGAATCCTGTTTGAATGTATTGCTTCGCGCGGGCTGCGATACAGTCTATATAATGACGATAGCTGCGGCCCAGCAATAAGCGGACACGCAGCTATCGTCACTCTCATTGAAGAGCTTTCTATCTCGCCAAGCCCGTACTTCCGGTGGCGATCATGGCGCAGCGGAAACCTACCGTAGCAGAAGAGGAATCCTGTTCCATGAAGCGGCGCGTACCAGGTGACATCCAGTAGGCTACGTCGGACCATGAACCTCCTTTATACACTCGCACTTCGTCGCTGATAAGCGAATTGTTATTCTTGGTGTCGTAATCCTTAGCCTCATCCTGATATCCACTCCGACGGAAGGGGTTCAGATCGTTGAAGTCTTGGTAGGAAAGTGGGCGATACACATCCTGTACCCATTCGTTCACATTCCCCGCCATATCGAACAAGCCGTAATCATTAGCGGGATAGCCGCGTAGTTCCTGGGTCATGATGGCCCCGTCGTTAGCGCGTCCGGCAATACCGGCATGGTCGCCTCTGCCCCGCTTAAAGTTGGCTAGCATCGTTCCCTGCTTCCGGCCCGTTGGCTGGCGAAGTGTGGAGCCATCCCACGGATAAATGCGGGAATTGGACTGGTTTTCGTCGGCGTACTGGGTACCGATCATTCCTTTGGCAGCATATTCCCATTCCGCTTCCGTTGGCAGACGGTAGGGAGGTAGCACGTAGCCGCTTTCAACCGACAGCGAAGAAGGTGCGGCGGCGGAAGCCACTTCGGCTTGGCCCGCATCTTTCTTTTTGCCAAACGATAGTAGTTTCTTCTTCTTAGTAGCACCGCCTGCCGTTCCTTTGGCAAACATCGACTGATTCACCGCGTTGGAACGCCATGTGCAATAATCGTTGGCCTGCCCCCACGAAACACCTACTACCGGATAGAGGCGAAATCCAGGATGGCGCAGATACATGGTCACATAAGAATCATTGAAAGATAATTCATTGTACCAAACCGTAGTATCGGGCAGAGAGCGGCGATAAAATTCCTCGGAGGAGTCGCGCTGGATAAAGTTAAGGTATTCCAGGTAGTGAACGTTGGCCACCTCGGTCTCGTCCATATAAAAGGATTGGATACTGACCGTGCGCTCAAGGTTGTCACGGGTTCCCATAACGTCCTCTTCCAAAGAACCCATCGTAAAACGACCACCTTCGATGAAGACCAGGTCAGGACCGGCGGGTAGAGCTTTGTACTGCTTTACCACAAAACCTTCTCCGTCCTCACCGTTGTAATCGAGTCCGGTTTTAGCGCTGGTTTTGCCGGGCTTGAGGCTCGTTGGGTCTTTCTTCTTACACGAACTCGCTACGACCAGCACCATCAGAACCAAGGCTAGTGACTTCATACCCACGTTTCGCATGTAATTCATTGATTTGATTGACAAGATATTAGTTATTAGATTTTTGACTTGGGAAATAATACAAACTCTATCGGGACGGCAAAGGTAAACGGATAACCCCTATTTATTCAATTCTTCCAGTATTTTGAGAGCTTTGTCAAGTGATTCGACTTCACTAAGTTGAAGAATTAACTTGCCTTTAGTATCCTTTAAGGCCGTTGTTTTCGGGTTATGCTGGATATACTCAATTACTTTGCCAAACTTCGGCGACTGAAAGAATTTGTCATTCCCGGAAGAAACGAAGTATCCTTTCAGGGTATTGTTTTTCAAAGTCAATTTTTCAAAATGCAGCTTTTCGGCTTCCAAACGTAGCCGAACGGTACACAAAAGATTCTGAACTTCTGTTGGCAGCGGGCCGAAGCGATCGTCGAGTTCCGTCTCGAAAGCTATTAGCTCGTCGGCCCCTTTCAGGTTGTCCAGACGGGTGTATAACGACAACCGTTCCGAAATATTCTTCACGTATGGTTCAGGAATCAAAGTCGCCATGTCAGTTTCTATCTGGCAGTCAGGCAGGATGTCCGTCGGAACGCCCAGGCCAGTGGAAAACAAGTCTTTGAATTCGTTCTCCTTCAACTCTGTAACGGCTTCATCCAGCATTTTGTGATAAAGGTCGTAGCCCAAGTCATTCACAAACCCGCTTTGCTCGGCCCCCAGCAGGTTACCCGCCCCTCTAATGTCGAGGTCGCGCATGGCAACTTTAAAGCCATCGCCAAGCTCCGAGAATTCCTCCAAAGTTTGCAAGCGCTTGCGCGACTCGCTGGTGAGGGTCGAAATGGCAGGCGTGAGCAGGTAACAAAATGCCTTTCGGTTGGAACGCCCTACCCTACCCCGCATCTGATGAAGGTCCGACAGCCCGAACATGTGCGCCGAGTTAATAATGATGGTGTTGGCATTGGGAATGTCGATGCCCGACTCAATGATGTTGGTCGAAACCAGTACATCGTAGTCGCCTTCGATGAAGCGCAGCATAACGCGCTCCAGGCGGTTGCCCTCCATTTGGCCGTGGGCCACACCGATGCGGGCCTCGGGTACCAGCCGCAAGATAATATTGCCGATGGACTCGATATCGCTAACGCGGTTGTGAACGAAAAACACCTGTCCGCCACGCTGCAACTCGAAGCTGATGGCGTCTCGAATAAACTCCTCGCTGAACGAATGTACTTCCGTAGTGACGGGCTGTCGATTGGGCGGCGGTGTGGCAATGACCGATAGATCGCGCGCGCCCATAAGCGAGAAGTGCAGCGTACGCGGGATGGGCGTGGCCGTGAGCGTGAGAACGTCCACATTGACGCGCATTTCTTTAAGGCGGTCTTTGGCTTTCACGCCAAATTTTTGCTCCTCATCCACAATCAGCAATCCCAGGTCTTTGAATTTTACATCTTTGTTCAAAATCCGGTGGGTACCTATCAGAATGTCGAGTTTTCCTTCGGCGGCTTCTTTCAGCGTTTCCTTGATTTCCTTGGCACTTTTGAAACGGTTGATGTAGCCTACGCGGGCGGGGAAATCGGCCAGCCGCTCGACGAAGGTCTTGTAGTGCTGCATCGCCAGAATCGTCGTCGGTACCAGCACAGCGACCTGCTTGCTGTCAGACACAGCCTTGAAAGCGGCGCGAATGGCGACCTCGGTTTTGCCAAAACCCACATCACCGCAGACCAGCCGATCCATCGGGTGCGACTTCTCCATGTCGTCCTTAACGTCGTTAGTGGCTTTGGCTTGGTCGGGCGTGTCTTCGTAAATAAAGGATGATTCCAGTTCGGCCTGCATGAAATTATCGGGGCCAAAGGTGAAGCCCGGTGCCTCGCGCCGCTTGGCGTAAAGAGCTATCAACTCCTTGGCAATGTCCTTTAACTGCTTCTTGACGCGACTCTTCTTGGCATCCCACTCGCCCGAACCAAGCTTGTTCATTTGCGGTGGCGTGCCTTCCCTACCCGTGTACTTGGCAATCTTATGCAGGTTCTGGACGCTTACGTACAGCAAATCATTGTCGCGATACACCAGCCGTACTGCTTCCTGATCCTGACCGTTGACCTCGCGCTTTTCCATACCCGCAAAGCGCCCGATTCCGTAGTCCACGTGCGTCACGAAATCGCCGGGTTGTAGCGTTTTGAGTTCTTTGAGCGTAATGGCTTTCGCTTTATTGAACTTGACTTTCAGCTTGTACTTGTGGTAGCGCGAGAAGATCTGGTGGTCAGTGTAGCAGGCCAGTTTAAGCTGCTCGTCAATGAAGCCCTCGCGCAGGGCAATGTTCAGCGGCCGGAACTTCACGTAAGGATTGAGGTCGGCGAAGACGCGTTCCAGGCGGTCGAGCTGCTTAGGCTGCTCGGCGGCGATGACGTTGACGAAGCCCTGCTCCTGGTTAGCGTTCAGGTCTTCGATCAACCTTGGAAAGTCTTTGTTGAAAGAAGGTTGAGGCTTGGAAGAATACTGGATTTTGTTTTCATTTTTGAAATAAAACCGTCGGCCAAACTCCACCGTTTTGAACCCTTTTATTTTGTTCAGAAACCCACGCCTGGTTTCGTAGAGCGTTTCGGGGTCGGAAACTACCTGCACGCCGCCGCCTGTAACCTCAGCCAAAGCTACCTCAGCTTGCGCCAGAGATTTTTCGATTATTTCCAGCGTCAGTTCCACGTCCTTGAACCACAGCAAGGCCGCCTCGGGCAGGAAACTGAGGAACGATTCGCGACTCTCATGTTCCAGCTTTTCCTGGATATTGGGAACGATGTTGATCTGCCGCACCGTCTCGACCGATAGCTGCGTTTCGGGATCGAACGAGCGCAGGCTCTCGACTTCGTCGCCGAACAACTCGATGCGGAACGGGTACTCGCTGGCGTAAGAATAGACGTCCACAATGCCACCGCGCAACGAAAACTGTCCGGCCTCGAACACGAAGTCGGTCATCTCGAAGCCGTAGTCGTGCAGAAACTCAGTGATGAAAGCCGGATCGAGCTTCTCACCTACCTTCACCGAAAAAGTATTAGCCAGCAGCGACCGCTTGTTGATTACTTTCTCAAAAAGTGCCTCGGGATAGGTGACGATTTGCAGCGGGGGTACTTTAGTGACGCTGAGCTTGTTCAAAATCTCAGCCCGCATCAGCACGCTGGCGTTATCGGTTTCCTCGTATTGGTAGGGCCGCTTGTAGGAAGTGGGATAAAACAAGATATCTTCCCCGCCGAGCAAACTTTGCAGATCGTTCTGAAAATAAGCTGCTTCGTCGCGGTCGCTCAACACGTAAAGGGACAACCGGGGCATTTGCCGATTCAGCGTGGCGGCCATCACGGCGTCCAGACTACCGACCAAACCCTTTATCTGCACGCGGGTATCTACGGAAGTATTGATTTGACTGGCGAGGAGCTGCACGTAGCTGTCAGCGCTGTATAAGGTGAGGAGGTCTTGGGGAGTCAAAAGATGTTTATTTGTTGATTCGTTGACGGCGGGGCGCCCCGTGGCGCACACCCGCCTTTTTTTTTATTTGTTGAAAGTTCAGCGTACAAGGTACTTGATCTGGCTTCAAGTATCCTTCATTTTGGTACTTTGGTACTCAAGAACTTTGGTGCTTCATCAAACACAAAAAGCCGTCGAAGGCAGAAACCTTCGTCGGCGGTAGGGCTAACAACGCTTTTTCCGAATTTGTTTTTAAAAATTCCCAAAACCCCCTTTTTCAGGAATTTTTTCTAAGATTGTCGGCTTGAATCCTAAAAATCTAACCTAAATGAAATACCCCAACCGACTATCGTCTGGAGCAAACAACTTAGTGATTGCTCTTTCAGAAACGGAAGTGGCTAAACTATTCGTGGACGATACGCGGTCGGACATCGGTTCAGAGGCTGAGAAAATGAAGTCCGCCAACGCTGTGAACGGACTCGTCGTGCGCTTCATTCGGCTGGATTTTGACGAGAAAATGGGCGCAGAAATGCTGGTAATGGAACGGCTAAGGCCGCTGGATTTCCGTTCGCACGAGGTGAGAATCAGGGAATTGTGGTTGGATGTATTTGAAGATGAACTCCATGAGCTACATCAGGCAGGATTCGTTCACCGGGACATTCGCCGCCCATCGGGCATCGGCGGCCTAGCTTTTGACAATATTCTTTTGACAGACAAAGGGTTACGGCTGATCGACGTGGGCATTTCCGCGCTTCGAGAACAAGTTGGCAAGAGGATATTCGACAAGTATCTAGAAACTGAGCGAGAAGAAATGGTGCTTTTTCGGGAATATTTCCTGAATCGGTAGTCGGACTGAAACTACCTCTACTTCTGCCCGATCCGCGCCTCCAAATGCGTGGCAGCAGGTGTCGCCTTCTCCCGGTGTTTCGCAACCATCGCCTCTATTTCGCGGATTACTTCGGGATGCTCGTCCGCCAAATCATACTTCTCCGACGGATCGTGCAGGAGATTGAATAGCTGGTGCTTGTCCAGTTTCTCCAACTTTTCGGGATAGCCCAGTGGGTTATTTTGGTAGTAAAGCAATTTGTAAGCTCCCTTTCGGGCGGCAAAAAGGTGGCTACCGTGGTAATAGTACATCTCGTCGCGCGGACTGGCAGCACCCTTGTGCAGTACTTCTGAAAGATCGTAGCCGTCATAGATGCGGTCGGTGGGCAGGGGGATTCCGGCTAGTTTGCCAAAGGTCGGAAGCAAATCCAGCGTGCTACCCATGTCGGAAACCACGCCCGGCTTCACGCGGCCCGGCCCCCAGAAAATCGTGGGTACCCGAACGCCGCCCTCGTAGCTGGTTCCCTTATTGCCGAAGAGTAGCCCCGACGAACCACCCTGCTCGTTGAATATCGCCCACGGGCCATTGTCGGAAGTGAAGACCACGTAGGTGTTTTTATCTAATCCTTCTTTTTTCAAAGTACTCAGAATCTGCCCGACGCTCCAGTCGATTTCCTCGATCACATCGCCGTATAGCCCCCGCTTGCTGGTTCCCAGGAAATCTTTGGACGCAAACAGTGGTACGTGGGGTAGCGAGTGCGCCATGTACAGGAAAAAGGGTCGGGCCGCGTTCGGCTCCTTTTTGTTCTTTTGGATAATTTTGATCGCTTCTTCTGTGTAGCGTTTCACGATCGTGTTCTGGTCGGCGGGGCGCTGAATCTCCGTCGTGTCGCGCAGAAGCGGCACCTGGAAGTACTCGATCTTAGACTCACCAAAGGCAACTTTTCGATCCACGTCATTGACCTTGTCCATATCGTTGCTGTACGGAATACCGAGATAGCTGTCAAAGCCGTGACTAGTGGGCAGGTAGGCGGGCAGGTGGCCCAAATGCCACTTACCGATGGCCGCCGTGCGGTAGCCTTTTTTCTTCAAATGCCGCGCAATCGTGATTTCACTCTGTGGCAAGCCATCATCCGAATCGGGGAAAAGTACCCGCCGCTTGTCGCTGAACATGCCGCTGCGAATAGGTAGCCGCCCCGTCATCAGCGCGGCGCGGGAAGGCGTACAAACATTGGCCGCCACGTAAAAACTCGTCCATTTTTGCCCCTCGTGGGCCATGCGATCCAGGTTGGGTGTCTTGATGGTCGGGTGGCCAAAGCAGCCCACATCGCCGTAGCCCTGGTCGTCGGTGAAGATGACGATGAAGTTGGGCTGTTGTGCTTTTTGGGCCACTGCGTGATTTGTAGCAACCAGGGTGATGGTCACCAAAATCAAGACAATCGCAGCCAAGGCATTGGAGACTATTTTTTGATCAGTTAGATGTTTCATCAATTTGGGTTTAGGGGATTATTTTTTTAGCCTTGAATAGTAGGGGTTTAGCTACTGCACGTATTAAGTGAAATACCGTTGGATAAGTAAGGCAAAAAGTTTTAAAAACTATTCATATTATTGCTATTAACTATCATTCCAACCCTGTTCTATCCTCAGCATTCAACCCTCAATTGACTTATGGGACTCTTGTCAGAATTAAAAAAGAAAGCGCTCACCGTCAAAGAGCAGATGCGCCCGAGTACCGAGTTCGACCCCACGACTATGCCGTGGATCGACCACAGCGATGCCGACATCGCCGCTTTCGTCAAGAACTTTAAGCCTAGCTTCCCGCTGACCTTCGACCTGGAAGAAAAACTGCGCTTCTGGCAGAAACACGGCTACGTGATCTTGGAGAAGGTTATTCCCCAGGAACTGATCGACGCCTACTGGAACGACGTGGAGGAACTGATCGAGCATCCCGAAAAGTACAAA
>NZ_JBGSXF010000072.1:0-12666 GCF_041751555.1 Persicitalea sp.
GCGCGTTGATAAGACAGAAAACCTTCGCTGATGCGGTTATCGAGATCAATATTCGAAATATGCCTGATTCGTCCATACGCCAGTCAAAAGACCGAAGGGCAACAAATAACTGATAGTCAAATTGTAAATATGGGTACAAAAGACTAATTTTAGTAAGCGTTAAGCCGTTGGATGACGTTATCCACCTCGCTATCACATGGCTTTTTTCTATCCAATACACACACTAATTTGTAAATGAGTCGCACCATTAATGTCTACTATTCGATTTGACACCCGTTTTCCCGGTTATGAAGTTCTGAGTGAGTTGGGGCGTAGCAACGCCCGCATTCTCAAAGCGCGCCACTTGGCTACGGGCGACCTGGTGGCCATCAAACATTTCGCCCTCAACACCGATTCCGAAACACTCCGGCGATTTGAGCGGGAATCGGCCATTATGGCCAGCATCGCCCAGCCCAATATTGTTAAGGTAAGGGAGGTACGGCTGGAGGCAGAACTACCCTACATTGTCATGGAACTGATCGAGGGGGGTAATTTGCGTCAGCTTATTGCCGGCCAGCAGACGATAGCTGTCCCAACTACCATTCGGCTGGGTCTGCAGATGGCCAGTGCTTTTAAGGCCATTCACCCGCAGGGCATCATTCACCGCGATGTCAAGCCGGAAAACATTCTTTACCGTCCGATGCCCAGCGGAGAGTTGCATTTTTTGCTAACCGACTTCGGTGTAGCCCGCCTGCACGAGCAGTCGAACACCTTGACGGGCCAATCGCTGATGACGTACGAATATGCTTCGCCTGAGCAATTCAACGATCCCAAAGCCGTAGGAATCGCGAGTGACTACTATTCACTGGGGGTAGTTCTGTACGAATGCCTTCACGGAAATGTACCATTTTCTCTGGACGATCAGTCCGGTATCGTGACATTCATGAACAAGGTACTGTCCGAGGCTCCTCCCGCGCTAGCAATCATGGAGCGCGGCCAGTCGCTCGATTCTTTCACGGACTTGCTGCGGGGCTTATTGCAAAAAAAAACAGCGGATCGACTGAGCGACCCCGATGAACTGATCTGGCACCTCAAACAGGCTGAATTGAACTACTTGCAGTCCACCCGGGAAAGTCTGACCAATCCTGCCAGCCCCCCGCCCGCCGCACTGCGGCAACCACCTACTGATGCCGAACCAACGAATACCGACTTGCCCGGCCCGCGGCTTCCCCGGAGCCAGAAGCCCCGCAGGGCGATGCCTTCTGGATTAAAATTATCGGTGCTAGCCTTCGCCGTACTGTTGGGTATTTTTGGCCTTTACTATGCCTACAATGCCGTAGATAATTCCAAACCGATTGACGGGGCTACCCCGGTAGAAGTCCCGATGACGACGGATAGTACAGTAAGCCAGGTAAATCAACTGGAACAGGCAAAGCTGCGACGTGATCAACTCCACCAGGAAGCAATGGCAGCAGCTAAAAAATTGAGTGTGAGGGTTAAAGATCTTAAAGTTGGCCTGCTCGGTGGGATCAAGAATGTAGAATTACGATTGAGTAATCCGAGTTCGGTCACTTTTTCATCTGTAGCGGTTCAGGTGAATTATTACAAAGAAAAGGGGGGACTGTACAGTTCGGAGAAGGTATATTTCAGTCCGGTCGGCCCCAATTCGTCCCTGACCAGAAAAGCTCCCAACAGCAATCGGGGAACCCGTCTCACCACCAGGATTGTGAACTACCGATTTTCCGGAGAGTTAGATTCGCTTATGAATATTACTACCCTGGATTCCTTAGATTAACTCATTCATGGTGTTCCAATTCTACCGCAGTGCGCTCACATGAAAATCTCCTCTGATCCGAACGGACGCTTGTATCTGTTGGGTGCCTCAATTGTGCTTTTCCTGCTGTTTGGGCGGCTTTACATAAACCTTCTGCCTGACTTGAACCAGGCCCAAAATGCCCTGGCCATTGGGGAGGCCTTGACGCTTTCGAAGGGCTTGAAATCCACTGCTATTCGGCAACTGCTTAACAGCGGCGAGTACTACAGTGACCCCAAGGACAGAGCGCTGGTTGCCGATTCGTTGGCCGCAAAACTTCGGCAAAGTGGCACCCCCGTCAACCTGGGAGCGATCAACAAGCAAGAGTACTCCCTGTTGGCGCCAATCCCCTGGCGCAGTCCGATTGGCGGGGTGGATTTCCAAAGCCGTGTGGAGTTATCCCGGCAGCAACTGGGCTTCGACTCTGTGCAGTACGTGAGCGAACTAAAAGCTCCCAAGTCCTACCAGGCCACCGTCGGCATCGGGAGTGGCCCGGCGGATATCTCGGGTCAGGTTTTGCACGACGAACAGCCGATGGCTCACGTACTGGTGCGACTCGAACACCACCCCGCTTCCGCCCAGCCCGATACGCTTCCCGACTACCTTGCCTACGCCCGCACGGATTCTCAAGGACGGTTTGCCTTTACAGGTCTGACCGTCGGTTTGGGTTACAGCGTTGTTCCGCTCAAACCGGGCTTCGAGTTTGGCAGCCGCCGGGGAACAAGTCGGCTCACCGGCGATCGAACCTACACTTTTTCGGCTCGTCCCCATCAATTACGACTCATTGGCTCACTGGTGTATGGGCAGCTCAAAAGCGATCGCGCACTCATCGTTCGCACACCTACCGCCTTTACGGGGCAGTTCTGGTCGATCGTAGTATTGTTCATGTTGGCATTCTGGATCGTGCAGGGCTTTTGGTTCGTGCGGCGCTTTCATCCTGACCCTTTCCTTTTGCCTATCCTGATGCTGCTCACGGGCATTTCGGTGCTTACCTTACTGGCTATCCAGGCCCCCTTGCGTGATACCCTTCACGCCTGGCAAACCTTGCAGGGAGTTGCAGCGGGTTTAGTTGGAATGATGATCGTGTCGCAGATAAATATCGGCCGTCTCTACGCCAACTGGTGGTTCGACTGGCTCTTCACTTTTTATAATCGCAAGGCCGTGCGGTTGTCTGGCTGGACATGGCTGGTAATGGCCGTCGGTCTGGCCCTGTTGACACTGTTCATCGGCTCAGGACCGGAAGGTAGCGGAGTACAAGTGAATCTGTCAGTGCTGGGATTGACCTTTCAACCCAGTGAAATTACCAAGTACTTGCTGCTGGTCTTTTTTGCGGGTTTTTTCGCTGCCCACGAGCAGCAAATCCGCCAACTACCCGACTTGCGATGGCGTTTTTCGGTGAGCTTCGGGGCATTAGCAGGTGCCGGACTCCTCATGCTGCTGTATCTCCTGCTGGGCGATATGGGTCCCGCCCTGGTTGTTTGCTTCACATTCCTGCTGTTTTATAGCATCGCCCGTGGCAACCTCTTCCTTACGCTGGCAACCGGGCTTATTTACGGCGTCGCCTTATGGTTGCTGCCTGGGGGTATCGCCACGATGCTCAGTCTGGTTATTCTGGTTGGATATATGTACTGGCGGGGTGAAGCTCGCTCCCGTACTGTTCTGGGCTGGGGGGCCTTACTTACGGAGGCACCCGTACTACTCTTGTTCGTAATAGCTTTATTTACCTTTGGAGACCAGTTACCCTTCGTCGGTAGCCGCCTGGCCGACCGCAAAGCTATGTGGCTTAGCCCCTGGAACAACGATGTGTACGGTGGCGATCACCTGGCCCATAGTTTCTGGACGCTGGCCTCCGGCGGCTGGACCGGGCAGGGTTTGGGCAAAGGGTTCGCGAATGCCATGCCAGCCGCCCACACCGATATGATTTTGCCCAGCGTTGGGGAAGAGTTAGGTGGTTTGGGTTTAATGGCCGTTTTTCTGCTCTTTGGATTATTGTTGCACCGGATATTCCTGCACGCCCGACGCGCCGGGCAGCCTTTCAGCTTTTTCCTGGTGGCTGGTATTGCCATAGCCACCGGAGTACAGTTTTTGATTATCGCGGGTGGCTCCATCGGGCTGCTGCCCTTGACGGGAATCAGCGTCCCCTTTCTGAGTTACGGAAAAATTTCGCTGATTATCAATCTGATGGCTATGGGCGTGGTGTTTAGCGTAGCGCATCGGCCTGGGGTAGTCGAGCAGCGTCAGTATTTGGAAAAAAACTACGATACCGTGCTTATGGCAGGCATCGCCGGATTTCTGGCTGGCGTAATGATTCTGATTGGCCAACTGCTACCCATTGTGGGCTGGCGGGGCAACGAATACATTGTGCAGCCAGCGCGGGTAGCGACCCGTAATGGTGACCCTATTTATAGCTATAATCCCAGAATTGAACGACTGGCCAGCGTACTGTCATCGGGCACTATTTACGACAGGCATGGCCTCGTGCTGGCGACCAGTTCCCCGGAACTGGTCACGCGGCAATTGACCCGGCTCAGTCGAGTCGGCCTGAAGCGAGATCAGGTGGAAGCGCTCACGCAAAAGAAACGTTTGCAACGATATTATCCCTTTGGCGAGCAGTTGTTTTTTTGGATCGGTGATCTGAACACCCAACTATTCTGGGGACAAGGCAACGGATACTACGCCGAAGCAGCTCATTTTAGCGAATTAAGGGGTTTTAATAGCCGCCCCCGTAAAGACACCCTTCTGGCTACGGACTACCGCGCCGATCGCTTCAGCCCGTCACTTGAACTGACGCGAACCCTTTCCAGCTATGACTACCGCGAACTGGCCCCTGCCCTGCGGGCGGGCCTGGATAGTCGTGAGGTGGCCCGGCGAAAAGCCCAGAATCGCGACCTGCATCTGAGCATCAGTGCCAGGCTGCAGGTTACCTTGCAAAAGGCTCTGGCCCAATCCGAATACAATGATAAGCGGCTTTCGGTGGTGGTACTGGATGCGGGTTCGGGCGACGTACTCGCGTCGGCCTTGCACCCGTTGCCCAATCTTAAAACTCCCGAAGTCATGCTGTTGTCGGACCGGGAGCGGATAAAATTGCCCTACCTGGTAACAGAACGCGATTTGGGCATGACGTATGCAACCGCCCCCGGCTCGACGGCCAAAATCCTGACGGCGATGGCGGCATTCAACAAACTGGGACACTCGGCGGCTACGGTTCGCTACTTAATTTCGTGCGGGGAAATATTCCGGCGCGGAGCGCGGGAATCGGAGCCTTGTGGGGAGTTTGTGGACATGCAAAAAGCAATCGTCAGATCGAGCAATATTTATTTTATCAGAACGGCGAACGACAATGCCCTAGACAATGAAATGGCCGACCTTTACCTGGCCACGGGTATGAATATCGATTTGATTGGCGGTTATTCCTTTTCGGACACCCATACTGAGGCTGAGCGTCGGCAGATTCGGCAGCACTGGCAAGACTCGTCGTTTGTGGTGCGTCGGAACCTGTACCAAAGCAGACAGTACCCACGGCGCTACCGCGGTGAATTTTCGGGCCTGGCATGGGGCCAAGGGCAGCTTACATCGACCCCCGCCTCCCTGGCCCGAATGGCGGGTACTATTGCCAACCAAGGCGTATTGCAACCGTCGCGCTACGTAGTGGGCCAGGCGGGTAAGCCGCAACCCGTCCGAAAAGGCGAACGTCTGGCGAGCCAGGCCGAGTACGCCGAACAGTTAGAGAAATTTATGATCCAGCAGTCGAGTCCGGCGGGGGGGCGCAGCAAGATCAACGGCATCCGGGTAGCTGGTAAAACAGGAACCCCCCAGCGAATCGTGCAGGGCGAGCAGGAGAATGACGGATGGTACGTCTTTTTCGCCCCCACCCCAGACGGTCGGTCACATACGGTCGTGGCCGTACGGATCGAGCTGAGCAGATCTTCGGCTCAGGCCATCAGACTAGCGAATACCGTCGTGGCACCCATTTTGATAAAGCAAGGGTATTTGGGTAGTTTTTAGAGCAAACATCAATGATTTATGAGCCTACTGGAAAAGGTAAAAAAAATGTTCGGATTTGCGTCTGAAGAAAAGCAGGAAACCACTGCGCCTGCATGGGCAGACCGCGCCGAACCTACCCCCGCGTCAGCGCCATCCGGGCTGCCACCAGCCGCGCAACGACGAGAACAGGTGCTACAATTTGTGGTTAGTAAACTCCGAGCCTATCAAAACGAACCGGAAATTGCTCCCGCAGGTCTCAGGCTAGATATTTTGTGTGGAAATCCTGAAGAAGAAGCACTTTATCAGGTAGTGCTGTGGAAGAGTCAGCCGGGAAGGTTTCGGGAGGAGCTCACTCGTCAACTGGCCGATAATTATATTACGTTACCCGAAAATTGGCGACTTGAATATGGCTTTCATACGGATCAACTACCTGATTGCAATTATCGGCAAGGAAATCTTGGCCTGAGTGTATTCGACAAATCTAAACCCGACATTTCGCCCCTTATGGCAAAAATTACCGCGCTGGTAGGCCAGACTGCGCAAATCGAGTATACGCTCGATCCGACCAACAGGACTACGTTTTGCATCGGTCGCGGGTATACTACGCAAACAGCATCGGGCCGGGTGCGAACCAACGAAATCGTAATCCTGAATGATGGTGATCCCGGCTTCGACCCCGTTAAAGGTGCAGGCAATGGGGCAGTCAGCCGGGCGCACGCCACCATCCGTTACGACATGGCCCAGAAGCGCTACACACTTCTTGTGGATCCCGGTGGTCTGCCCGTCGGTGGCAATAAAACGAAAATCGTCCACCCGGACGATACTTCTGAGCGCGCGGATATTGCCGGTATGGGCTATCCGCTCAATGCCGGAGATCAGATCGAACTGGGTGGTGAAGTAGTGCTACTCTTCGAGCTTCAATAAGGGCTCATCCACATTCGGCTAGAGTGAACTAGTGAGCTATACCCTATTGTGGAATCCGCTTCTTTACCGAATCCACCGAAGGAACCGGCATTGTAGGTGGCGGAGGCCCGATGAGTGGCCCGGACGAAGGCGAAATTTCCTCCGGCATAAATGGCTCCTCATCTGGTTCGAATTCCAGCGTATCGGGTTCGTAAACCGGGTAGGAACATTTGTATTCCTTTTCAATTTTGACCAGCGGAGGTGAGAAGGTTCGTGGCTTTACATCCAGCGAATTATCTTTATATACATTCTCCAGAAAACTACCCACTATAGGCAGTGCCATGCGTGATCCCTGACCGAGATTAGTGCTACGAAAGTGGATGGAGCGATCGTCGCCACCAACCCAGGCACCAAGTACCAGGTCGGGCGTGATGCACATGTACCAGCCGTCGGAGTTGTTGGACGTAGTACCCGTCTTACCACCGATTTCTCCCTTTGGCGAAACTACCCCAGGAAAATTGTAGAGCGCGCGGGATGTGCCACCCGATTCCTCAACGCCGCCCTTGAGCATATGCCGCATCAGGAAGGCCGATTCAGGCCGGATAGCCTGGCGACGCTCTGGTACAAACTCCTCAATGATAGCACCGCGCTGATCTTCGATGCGCGTCACCAGCACAGGCGTAGTGTAAGTACCGGAGTTGACGAATACTGAATAAGCCGCTACCATATCGTAGAGGGAGACATCAAAAATCCCCAGTCCGATGCCCATTTCAGCCCGCAGTGGGGTGCTTACGCCCATTTTCTCAGCGTAGCGCATAACATCCTTCGGCCCCACTTTCTCGGTGAGTTGGACAGTAATCGAATTAACCGATTGGGCAAGGGCTCGCCGCAGCGTCATGTTAGAGTACGTAAAGTACCCGTTCGAATTTCGGGGTGCCCAACGTTGTTTTTTTCCGTTGATCATCATCTCGCGGACGTAGGGTCTATCCACGATGCGGTCGCAGGGCGTCATGTTGTAGGTAGTATCGTCGATGGCAGTGGTATAAACGAAGGGCTTGAAAGTAGAACCCGGCTGTCGCTTGCCCTGCTTGACGTGGTCGTACTTAAAGAAATTATAGTCCAGGCCACCTACCCAGGCCTTGATGTGTCCCGTCTGCGGTTCCATGGCCATCATACCAGCCCGCATGATTCGCTTATAATATTCCAGCGAGTCCATTGAACTCCACACCCGCGTCATTGCGCCACCCGTCTTCCAGTCATAGACGGTCATCGTGTCTTTTTTATTAAGATAAAAATTGACTGAATCCGGCTGGTTAGGAAATTTAGCGGCGAGCGACTTGTAACGCCCGGTACGCTTGATAACATTTTCCAGGAAATCAGGAATTTCCTTACCGTTTTCGTCACGCCAGGGATTCTCACGCCCCCAGTGCTGATCGAATGTCTTCTGCAAATCGCGCATTTTGGTCTCCAACGCCTTTTCGGCGTGTTCCTGCATACGGGAGTCGATAGTCGTGTATATCTTGAGTCCGTCGGTATAAAGGTCATAACCGTTTTCCTCGCCCCATTTCCTGACATAATCCACGACAGCGTTCTTGAAGTAGTTGGCGTTGCCGTCGTAGGGCGTCTCGAACTTTACTTTCAATTCAATGGGTAGTTGGCTGAGCGAGTCAGCCTGAGGCTTCGTGATGAAATTGAAGTTTGCCATCCGTCCCAGCACCACATTGCGACGCTCCCGCGAGCGGTCGGGGTTACGGATTGGATTATATGTAGTGGTAGCCTTCTGCAATCCCACCAGCACAGCGGCTTCCTGAACACTGAGGCTGTCGGGCGACTTGCTGAAATACGATTTGGCGGCGGTGTTGATACCATAGGCGTTGTTGCCGTAGTCCACAGTGTTGAGGTACATCGTGATTATTTCCTCCTTCGTGAAGTTCCGCTCCAACTTAATGGCCGTAATCCATTCCTTGGTTTTGAACACCAACGTACCTAATACCGGAATATCACCCAGCAATCCTCGCGCCGAGCGACGGCGGGTCTTGAAAAGTTTTTTTGCCAACTGCTGCGTCACGGTACTACCGCCCCCCTGGTCGGTGTTGCCCGTCAACAGACCTGCCGCCACGCGCCCCATCGCCCGCAGGTCGATGCCCGAATGGTCATAAAAACGTTCGTCTTCGGTGGCGATCAAGGCCTCGATCAGATTGGGGGAAATTTGGTCGTAACCAACAGGCGTACGGTTTTCGGTGTAAAACTTGCCGATCATTACGCCGTCGGAGGTGTAAATCTCTGAGGACTGGTTAAGTTTGGGGTTCTGCAAATCCTCCACACTGGGCATACTTCCCATGAGCCAGAGGAAGTTGGTCGCTACACAAAATAGGTAGAAGACAACCAGAAAAAGCCCCCAGCCAAATATTTTCCAAAGCCGTACAATAGGCTTATAGTAAGCGGAATGCGTGTCAACCGAATCTGCCCAATAACTTTGGACGGCCTGGTACTTCGAGCTGGCAGTCTCTAAAAAAGAATCCGTGCGACCCGGCCCGAAAATCTTTATGCTCAAAGCATAAAAAGCGGCTCTAATTTTCGCTGATAGCCAATGTATTGCGCTGCGTAGGGTTTGTCCAATTGTATTGAAAAAAGCTCGAATGGCTTCCATGTTCAGATCGTTCGTCGGCCCCAGGAGGGAGTGCCTGGGCGGGCCCAAAGATAGCGAAAGCCGGACATATGATGGTGCGTCCGGCTCCGCTCAGATTTAATCGTAGTTTATTTCTTGGGCTTGAACTCGAGAGCCACGCCGTTCAAACAGTAGCGGAGTCCTGTTGGCTTGGGACCGTCATCGAACACGTGGCCTAAGTGGCCACCGCACACATCGCAAAGTACTTCCGTGCGAGCCATGCCCATCGAGCGATCAGTATCCTCCTCAATATTCTTGGCGTTCAGCGGCTTGTAAAAACTAGGCCAGCCCGTACCAGAGTCGAACTTGGTATCGGAGCTGAACAGCGGAGTCTTGCAGGCGGCGCAGACATAAACCCCTTGCTTTTTATTATCATTCAAAGGGCTGGAAAAAGGCCGCTCTGTACCTTTCTGCCGGAGTACGTAATATTCTTGGGCGTCCAGTAATTGCCGCCACTCGGTATCGCTACGATCTACTTGCCGGGGCTTGGAATCACTGCTGGCATCACTGACGTTGGCCGAATTTTTCTGCGCCTGCGAACAGGAAAATACGCCAAAAAGCGCACTTAGGAGAGTTATCATTCTTATCGTTTTCATATTGTATTGTATTGATATTTCGTAAATACTATCTGCCTGAATTAACGCTCACAGCGAAACTTTGGTTTATCTGGGTGTGAACCAACCCCGCGTCGGGTCGCCTTACCCCTTGCGCCTTCGCGAACATAACTTTCCCCTAATAAAACCGTACCTTGCAGCTTTTTATGACCGGGCCCGAGGGCGTTTCCGCCTGGACGGGCCTTTTTTATGTACAAAACTGAATTTTATCAATGACTTTTGAATCATTAAATCTCGATGCAACCTTCTTGAAGGCTGTCAAGGAGGAAGGCTATACCGAACCCACACCCATTCAAGCCCAAGCGATTCCCCTGGTTTTACAGGGTAAAGACCTGCTCGGCTGTGCCCAGACGGGTACTGGCAAAACGGCGGCATTTGCCATTCCTATTTTACAATTATTAAGCAAAGAAAAAACGTCCGGCGGCAGGCGCAAAATACGAAGCCTGATCGTTACACCGACCCGCGAACTCGCCATCCAAATTGAGGAAAGCTTCACTGCTTACGGTCGCCATACCAACCTGAACTGTACCGTAATTTTCGGTGGGGTCAACCAGAACCCACAGACGAAAACGCTACAACGCGGGGTGGACATTCTGGTGGCCACGCCGGGCCGTTTGCTCGATTTGATGAACCAGGGTTTCATTTCGCTGAAAGACATAGAAATCTTTGTCCTCGACGAGGCCGACCGGATGCTCGACATGGGTTTCATCCACGATGTCAAGAAGCTTTTGGCCGCCTTGCCCCGCAAACGGCAGTCGCTTTTTTTCTCGGCCACCATGCCGCCCGAAATCATCAAGCTGTCTGACACCATTCTGGACAACCCGGCCAAGGTGTCGGTCACGCCCGAGTCAACCACGGCGGAGACGGTGCAGCAACACATCTATTTTGTGGACAAGGGCAACAAGAATGCTCTGCTCCTGCACGTACTTGCCAACCAGAAAATCAAGACGGCACTCGTCTTCACCCGCACCAAGCACGGGGCCGATAAAGTGGTAAAAGTACTGAACCGCAGCGGCATTAAGGCCGAAGCCATCCACGGCAACAAGGCCCAAAATGCCCGACAACGCGCCCTGGCTAATTTCAAGGCCCAAACTACCCGCGTACTTGTGGCAACTGACATCGCCGCCCGCGGCATCGACGTGGACGAACTGGAATACGTAATTAACTTCGAAATTCCGAACATTGCCGAAACCTACGTCCACCGCATTGGCCGCACAGGCCGCGCCGGGGCCGACGGCACGGCCTATTCTTTCTGCGACGCCAGTGAAAAGGCATACTTGAAAGACATCGAGAAGTTGATCGGTCAACGGATTCCCGTCATCGGTGATCATCCATTCCCACTTATGGATCACAATCCTGAGCCGCCCAAGCAGCAACAGCGCGGCCCTCGGCCCAATCGCGAACAGCGTCGGCCTTCACCAGAAAAAGCCAACCGTAATCGGTCGAACAAGTCGCGCTACGAACGTTCTTAGAAAAGATGAAGGCACTGCTAACTTCGAGTTTTAAGCAAGTAGCATTTGCACGCCTGCTGCTGGCGGTATTCGTACTATTCCTATCCTTGATCTCACCCTCAAAGGCACAGGTCAAGCTAATTTTCGACACCGACATGGAGTCGGATGTGGACGACGTGGGAGCGTTGGCCATGTTGCACGGCTTAGCTGACAAAGGTGAGGTCGAGATTCTGGGGACGATGGTGTGTAGCCTCAATCCCTGGGCGGTGCCGACCGTGGACGTTATCAATACGTATTTCAAGAAACCCGATATCCCCATTGGGGCGGTCAAAACCTTTGGCGTTTATCGCAACTCGAAATACGCCAAAATCTTGGCGGAGGAATTTCCGCACGACCTAGAATTGGGCGAAAACGCGCCGGATGCCGTGGCTCAGTACCGAAAGATCTTGAATGGCCAGCCTGACAGTAGCGTGGTCATCGTCACGGTGGGTTACCTAAGCAACCTTGCCTACCTGCTCGACAGTCGCCCCGACAGCAACAGTCCGCTGGGCGGTCTTGAACTGGTTCGGAAAAAAGTAAAGCACCTGGTTTGCATGGGTGGACGGTACCCCTACGAAAATGATCCTGGCAGATACGGTAACTTCAAGCCTGACCCGGCCGCCGCGCAACAAGTGGCGCAACGATGGCCAACAGTCATTACTTTCACGGGTGGCGGCGATTTTGCCAACCTTTTCCAGGCGGGTAGCCGCACCTTTGACTTACCACCACAGTCTAATCCGGTGTCACGGGCTTACGAGGTTTTCCTCAAAACCTGGAACCGCAAATGGCACCATAGCGCTGACTTCATTGCGGTTTACGTCGCCGTGCGAGGCTGGGAGGAGTTTTTTGTATTAAATAAACAAGGCTACAATCATATCTTCGAAGACGGAACCATGCTTTGGCGACTGCAACCCAACGACCCGCGTCATCAGTATGTCAACGACCTAAAAAAGGGCATCATGCCAGAACAGGTGGCGAAGGTATTTGACGATTTGATGATGTATTCGGTGGAGAAGAAATAAGGGAAAATCGGCGATTTTTCTGCGCGGTTGATTTAAGCCGTCAACGAAACCAAAGTCCGGGTTGCGGAAGATGCGTAGATTGCTTCCTGCACCCGGATATTTTTTAGGTAAGCTTCGCCGGAAGTTTCGAATGGCAGATTATTTATTAAAGAAGCCACGAAATGGCCTTGGGTAAAAAACACGCAATCACCTG
>NZ_JBGSXF010000073.1:0-4492 GCF_041751555.1 Persicitalea sp.
CAGAAAATGAAGAAAACCTATTCATTTGCCCTAGGCATTACTCTTTCACTTGCCCTGCTCATGGCGGCCTGCGGCGGAGCTGACGAAAAGAAAGCAAACAAGCGGCCAAACATTCTTTTCATCATGTCGGACGATCATGCCTACCAGGCCATCAGCGCTTACAGCGACAAGCTGATCGAAACGCCTAATATCGATCGCATTGCCAAAGAAGGAATGCTATTCAGCAACGCCAGCGTCACCAACTCCATCTGCGCTCCCTCTCGCGCTGTAATTCTGACGGGCAAGCATAGCCATCTCAATGGTAAGATCGACAACAACTTCCCCTTCGATACCACACAGATGACCTTTCCGCAGCTCTTGCAACAAGCGGGCTACCAAACGGCGATGTTTGGTAAGCTGCACTTCGGTAATAATCCTAAGGGCTTCGACGAGTTCAAGATCCTGCCGGGGCAGGGTTCCTACTACAATCCCGATTTTATCACTAAGAAGGATGGCAAGATCACCCTGACGGGCTACGTGACCGACCTAATTACGGATATGACCCTCGACTGGTTGAAAACCGAGCGCGAGGAAGACAAGCCTTTCTTCATGATGTACCTGCACAAGGCACCACATCGCGAATGGCTGCCCGCCCTGCGCCACCTCCCTGAATACACCAAGCGCAACTTCCCCGAACCCGAAACCCTCTACGATGACTACGAAGGACGGGGCACTGCCGCCAAAACTGCCGAAATGAACCTGCGGAAGCATATGTTCTTCGCGGGTGACTCCAAGATATATCCTGAGGTAGTTAAAGAGTTGGGGCTGGACAAGAAGGGAGACATTAATGGTTTCGAGCGCGAAGTGGGCCGACTGAACCCCGAGCAGCGGGCTGAATGGGACAAGTACTACAAGCCCATCACCGCCGATTTTAAGGAGCGATACCAGAAGGGTATGGACGACCGCGCTCTGATGGCGTGGCGATATCAGCGTTATATGCAGGACTACCTCGGTAGCATCGCCGCCGTGGATGAGGGCGTGGGACAGGTGCTGGACTATCTGAAAGAAAGCGGTCTTGACGAGAACACGATCGTCGTCTATACCTCCGATCAGGGTTTCTACCTGGGCGAACACGGCTGGTTCGACAAGCGGTTTGTCTATGAAGAATCCTTCCGCACGCCTCTACTCGTTCGCTGGCCGGGCGTCATTAAGCCGGGCCGCGTCAACACCCAAATGGTACAGAACCTCGACTTTGCCCCCACCCTGCTTACGGCGGCGGGTGTGAAAGTACCCGACGATATGCAGGGCGAAAGCCTGGTGCCTTTGTTCGAGGGCAAAACCGGAAACTTCCGCGAAGCGGCCTACTACCACTACTACGAGTACCCCGGTGTTCATGCGGCCAAACGGCATTACGCTATCGTGACGGAGGAGTACAAACTCATTCACTTCTACTACGACATTGATGAGTGGGAACTTTACGATCGTAAGAAAGACCCAAATGAAATGAAGAACGTCTATAACGACCCAGCTTACGCCGATGTCAAGGCCAAGCTGCATAAAGACCTCGATGTTTTGCGCGTGAAGTATAAGGATTCGAAGGAGTTGGATCAGAAGTACATTGAGATGTCGGGGAAGAAGAAGTAGTGCATTCAGTTTAGTGAAAATCGGCAGGTCGAACGGATGGTAGTTCGCTTGCCGATTTTCTGTTTGAAGAGGGACGTTGTCATATAAGAAATAGCCTATTCAGAATTTATTAGATATTTTCGACTCTAAAACAAAGGTAGTATCGTAGCGGTCTCGGCTTTATTTCATCCTAACTCTCAACTATTTATCAAAAAATGAAAAAGACACTACTCCTTCCTGCCATCCGTTCGAGGTTGTCGAAGAGCAGATGGGCAAATTGTACTTTTGCCGTCATGATCGTTCTGGCCTTGTTAGCCAACTCTTCTAACGCACTAAGCGACCCTTTTCCCACTAACGCCGCCGACCAAACGATTACGGGAAAGGTGACCGACGAAGCGGGCGGTGGCTTGCCCGGCGTGAGCGTGGTGGTGAAAGGTACGCAACGCGGCACCGTCACCGACCAGCAGGGCAACTACTCCGTGGTTGCTCCCGACGCGAGTACTACCCTGGTATTTTCCTTTGTTGGGTACCTGTCGCAGGAAGTAACTATTGGCAATCGCACCCAAATCAACCTTACCCTCGAACCCGATACCAAATCCCTGAGCGAGGTGATTGTGGTAGGCTACGGAACCCAGAAAAAACGCGATTTGACCGGAGCCATTTCCAGTATTTCCAGTCAGGAAATTGCCGAAACGCCCGCCGCTAACTTGTTGCAAAACGCGCAGGGGCGCCTGGCGGGTGTGGACATTGTTCGCTCTAATGGCAACCCCGGCTCCCCGCCCGTCATCCGCATCCGCGGCAACCGTTCCATCACGGCAGGCAACGATCCGCTCTATGTTATCGATGGCATTCCGACGGATGTGAGCATCAACGACTTCAATCCCAACGACATCGAATCAATGGAAGTGCTGAAGGACGCCAGCGCAGTGGCAATCTACGGTTCTCGCGGGGCCAACGGGGTGATTCTGATTACGACCAAGCGCGGCAAAGAAGGTAAAGCGGTGATCAGCTATGATGGCTACTACGGCATCAAGAAAGCCAAGAAAGACATTAATTTGATGAACGGCGAGCAGTTTGCGCGTTACTCGCGAATTTCTCGCGGCATCGATCCCACCAACGCCAGCATGGACAATACGTTTTTTGATCCCCTCGAAAGCCAGAACCTGCAAAGCGGCATCGAAACGGATTGGCTGGATTTGATCCTCCGCGATGGCAAGCAACAACAGCATCAACTGTCGGCCAGCGGCGGCTCTAAAAACACGACGTACTACCTATCAGGGGCTTTTTACGACGAAAAGGGAATCATGCAGCAAAGCGACTACCAGCGGTATTCGTTTCGGGCCAACATCGAAACCCAGCTCAGTGAGAAGCTGCGCGTGGGGGTAAGTTCCACCGTAGCCAGTGACTTGCAGAATGTGATGTCGAACGGCCCTTACACTAATGCGCTGCGTTTCTCGCCCCTGGTGCAACCCTTCGACGCCGATGGTAATTTCCTGGCCTATCCCAATCCCAGGGAAGGGCTGGTGACGAGTCCGCTCTTGCAATATCAGCCCGGTCAGTACACCGACGAGCGGCGGAAGTACCGGATTTTTGCCAACATATTCGGCGAATACAAACTACTGGATGGACTGACCTACCGTCTAAATTTCGGGCCGGACTTCAGTACCTATCGACAGGGGGAGTACAGCGGTACTTTGGCGGGTAGTGCCAATACCGCCGAGGTCACCAATCGGCAAATCTTCGCTTATACGCTCGAAAACATTCTGACCTACACCAAGCAGTTGGGCCAGCACTCCTTCAACGCCGTCGGACTTTTTAGTACCCAACAGAATCGTACTGAGACTTCCGGTGCCCGTGCACGCAACATTCCGGTGGAATCTTCTCTATTTTACGACTTAGGTAGTGCCGCCGATATCCTGGGAATTAGTAGTTCGCTTACCAAATGGGGGCTGGTTTCTTACATGGGCCGCATCAATTACAGTTTCAAAAACCGGTACCTGCTTACCCTAACGGGGCGGGCCGATGGCTCTTCTCGCCTTTCTCCGGCCAATAAGTGGGCCTTTTTCCCGTCGATATCGGCGGGCTGGGTACTGTCGGACGAGGCATTCCTGAACGACAGCAAAACTATTTCGTTCCTGAAACTGCGGGCGGGATACGGTGCGGTGGGCAATACTTCGATCAATCCCTACCAGACACTGGGCGGGTTGAGGCGGTCGGTGTATGCCTACGGTAACGACGCGGCCTATGGTTTCGGCTTGAACGTCATCCCGAACCCCGATTTACGTTGGGAGATTTCTAGCACGCTGAACGTAGGTACGGATTTCGGATTCCTGAACGACCGAATCACGGGTTCACTGGAAGTATACAAAACCAACACTACCGACTTGCTGCTGAACCGTTTGATTCCAATCACTTCCGGCTACGGATCGGTTCTGCAGAATATCGGCTCCACCAGCAATCAGGGCTGGGAATTGACGCTGAACGGGAAAATTTTGCCGTCCAGTAGCGGAGTGCGCTGGGAAGCGGGCCTGAACGTGTTCAGCAACCGGGAGAAGATCGTAGAATTGTTCAACACCAACGACGATGTAGGCAATGGCTGGTTTATCGGTCAGCCGATCAACGTATTCTATAACTTTAAGCAAGATGGTATCTGGCAAACTGACTAGGCGGATGAAGCCGCAAAGGTGGCTCAAAAGCCGGGTGAAATTCGTATTGCCGACGTCAATGGCCGCGATGCCGACGGTAATCTCACTAAGCAGCCCGACGGTCAAATTAACGCCGACGACCGCACGGTACTTGGCTCTAATGTACCCAAGTGGAGTGGCGGGCTCACCAACCGTTTCAATTTCAAAGGAATAGATTTCTCCTTCCTGGTGTATGCCCGGCAGGG
>NZ_JBGSXF010000074.1:0-11471 GCF_041751555.1 Persicitalea sp.
ATTTACAAATCAAGTTCGTCCATAACTTCAACGACGAAGAGGTCGTGGAAGGCCCTTTTGAGGTGAAATGGCTCAATACCCCCAAAGACGACGCTTACCCGACGTTTAATTCCGACTTTTCGCAACTGTATTTTTGTTCGAACCGGGACGGAGATTTCGATATTTTTGAAGTGAAGTTACCTGCCCAGCCTGAGAAACTGCTCGAAACATTGCTTTCCGAAAAGCCGCAGACCATATTGAAGAATACCCAATTGTCTACACCCTACGACGACAAATGTCCCTATTTTATCGGAGGATGGGGAAGTCAAGTGATGTACTTTACTTCCAATCGTCCCGGCGGGGAAGGCGGTTTTGACATCTATTATTCACTACTGGACGGCACAAAATGGCGTGAACCCGTCAACTTGGGAAACCGCATCAACACGAAGTACGACGAATACCGACCCATCGTTCCCCAGCAGATGATACGCGGCTACAACTACCATCTAGGCATTTTTTCCTCCAACCGCCCCGGCGGCAAAGGCGGCTTTGACTTGTACATGGCGGGGTTCTTGAAGGACAGGGAAACGAATCTTTGAAGGCCGTCGGCCCTCACTTCGCGAACTGCACCTTGTCGTAAATATCTTTTATGGAAACAGGCATATTCTCTACCATAAGCTCGTCGTCCTCAAAAAAATCCTGGTTTAACCACACGCCCGGCTGCTCCGAACGGGTATAGCTTGACACGGTCATATTCTTCTGGCTCACGAAGATGACTTGCTGTAGACTATCAATGCGCTTATAGTCGGGTAGTTTGTCCGAAATGTCGAAATCACTTGTTGCAGGTGACAAAACCTCTACGACAATGTAAGGGTTGAGAATAATCGCCGTCGAGCCGGGCTTGAATTCGGGTTCGCCTTTCATAACTACCACGTCTGGCAGATAATAGCCACCTTCGAATTTTGGAATTTTGACACCCGTGTTGCTGCCCGAAACAGTAAACTCCTTTCTGCCGGAAAACAGGTTGTAAAAAATCCCCCCTAAGGTCATTATCAACACTTCGTGCCAATACGATGCTAGTCCCATAGTAACAATTTCGCTTTCGTGGTATTCGATTTTAAAAGGAAGCTGGGCGGACAAGGCAAAAAACTCCTCTTCCGAAGCTGGTACACGAACCAATTCCTGCTGCTTCAGCTGTTCAAGAATAGGTGCCTTGAGATGATCGGTAGAAATCATAAGCTTGTCGATTTTTACCAAATATAGCGAAAATGTGGTACGGGCCTCTGGCCCGTTGCTGAATAATAAGGTTTGAAAGCCAATTTTCCCCTTAAATTTTTCTTCCAAAACCTTTAACTTGCCCTTCTTCAACAAAACCCAAGCCCCAACCCATGCAAAAACGCTGCGCCTTCACCCTCATCGCCTTCTTCCTCCTCCTCACTACCGCTTTCGCCCAAAGAAAAAAGAAGGACAAAAATCTCGACCTACCTGTCGTCACGGCGCAGCCCACTCCGATTGACAGCCTGTACCTTGGCATGAAATGGCGGAACATTGGCCCGTTCCGGGGCGGGCGTAGCGTGGCTTCCGTGGGTGTGCCGGGCAATCCCATGCTGTACTACATGGGCGGCGTAGGCGGTGGCGTCTGGAAAACTGAAGATGCGGGCATCACCTGGAAAAACATCACCGACGGGCAGCTGAAAACCTCTTCGGTCGGGGCCATTGCCGTGGCGGCTTCCGATCCCAACGTAGTTTACGTCGGCATGGGCGAGCATCCTATACGGGGCGTGATGACTTCCCACGGTGACGGCGTCTACAAATCTACCGACGCGGGTAAAACCTGGAAGCACCTCGGCCTGCCCGCGTCGCGGCACATTGCGGCGGTGCGCATTCATCCCAAAAATCCTGAATTAGTTTATGTCGCTGTGCAGGGTGCAGCTTACGGGGCCACCGAGGAACGCGGGATTTATCGCTCGGCAGATGGCGGTAAAAGCTGGGACAAAATCCTGTACGTGGACGAAAACACGGGCTGCGCTGACCTAAGCATGGATGCCACCAACCCGCGCATCCTGTACGCCGGGATGTGGGATCACCGCCGCCTGCCGTGGCAGGTAGTGAGCGGTGGCAAGGGTTCAGCCCTTTACAAGTCCACCGACGGTGGCGATACCTGGAACAAAGTGACAAAAGGACTACCCAAGGAAATGGGTAAAGTCGCCGTATCGGTGTCGCCCGCTGATCCTGAACGCGTTTATGCCAACATCGAAGCCGAGGGCGAAAAAGGCGGTATCTACCGCTCCGACGACGCGGGTAAAACCTGGACCCAAACTACCAACGCCCGCGTGACGGTGGCCCGCGCCTGGTACTATATCGAGATCGAGGCCGACCCGCAGAACGCTGACATCGTCTATTGCATCAATGCCCCAGTATTGAAATCCAGCGACGGCGGCCAGACCTTCAAACCCGTCAAAACGCCCCACGGCGACAATCACTCGCTGTGGATCAACCCCCGCAACCCGCTGAACATGATCAACTCCAACGACGGCGGGGCCAACGTCACCTTCAATGGCGGCGAGTCGTGGAGTACGCAGGAAAACCAGCCCACGGCGCAGTTTTACCGCGTCATCGCCGACCGCCAGTTCCCCTATTGGGTGTACGGCGGGCAACAGGACAATTCCTCCGTTATGATTGCCAACCGCACTAGCGGCATGGGCGTGGGCTGGAAAGACTGGTCGGCCGGGCCGGGCGGCGAAAGCGCCTTTGTGGCCTTCGACCCCGATAAGCCCGACCTGGTTTACGGCGGTTCGTATCAGGGGAATATTTCGGTTTTAAACAAAAAAACGGGCGAGGAAAAAGACATCATGGCTTACCCGACGATCGGTCTGGCCGAACTTCCAAAAGATATGAAGTATCGCTTCAATTGGAATTCGCCGATTGTGGCTTCACCGCAGAATCCGAAAGTAATCTACCATGGGGCAAACGTAGTTTTGAGGACAAAAAACGAGGGCCAAAGCTGGGACGTTATTAGCCCCGACCTCACCCGCAACGACACGACCAAGCAGGTAGCGGGAGGTGCGCCCTTCACCAACGAAGGGGCGGGTGGTGAAAACTACAATACGCTGGCCTACCTCGCCGCCTCTCCGCACCGCTACGGTGTGCTGTACTCGGGCAGCGATTGCGGGCTGGTCCACGTCACGCAGGACGACGGCAAATCCTGGCAAAACATCACGCCACCCGACCTGGGCGAGTGCCTCATCAACTGCATCGAGGTTTCCCCACACGACCCGGCGACGGCCTACGTGGTGGCGACCAAGTACCGCTTCAACGACTTTGCTTCCTACGCTTTTGTGACGAAAGATTATGGCAAATCCTGGAAGAAAATCGTGCAGGGCGTCGCGCCGGAAAGCTACGTGCGCACGGTGCGGGAAGACCCGGTGCGTAAGGGCCTGCTTTACGGCGGCACTGAACTGGGCATGTACCTTTCCTACGATGGCGGCGACAACTGGACGCCGCTTCAGCTGAACCTACCCGTGACGCCAATCAATGACCTCTTTATCCGCGACAACGACCTCATCGCCGCTACCTCGGGCCGGGCCTTCTGGGTTTTGGACGACCTGAGTCCGTACCAGCAGGCAGGAAAACCCTTCGATACAGAGGAAAAGGCGCGGCTCGTAGCGCCCGCCAAGGCTATCCGGCTGGATGGGCGCACGCCGCCCGAACCTGTCCCCGGCTACGGGCAAAACCCGGCTTCGGGCGTGTCGATCAGCTATTTTTTGCCAGAAAACCTGGATAGTGCTACTGTGACGCTCGACGTGATGAATGCGGCGGGCAAAGTGATTCGCTCTTTTACCAACCAAAAAGACAAAACCTACAAAAAATACGAAGGTGGCCCCGCGCCGCGAGTGGCTTTGCCCAGCAAAAAAGGTCTCAACCGCCTGGCCTGGGATCTGCGCCGCGAAGCCTTGCCGGGCGTGGAGAAGGTTTTCGTCAACGGCGACTACCGGGGTAGTTTAGTTGGGCCGGGTACTTACACACTCAAGCTCGTCACCGACAAAGATACCTCTACGACGACGGCCACTATTCTGCCCGACCCGCGCCTGGACGCCACAGCGGCCGACTATGAAGCGCAACAAGAGATTCTGACCAAAACCGAGAATGCCGTGCGCGAAATCCACGAAGCTGTGAACACCATGCGCAACGCCAAGATGCAGATCGAGGCCCTGCAAACTACCTGGAAAAGCGACACGACGATGAAGACATGGCAGACTTCGGGTAAAGATTTAATCAAGAAAATCACAACCTGGGAGGACGACCTCATCACGCCCAGGCAGCAAACTTTTCAGGACGTTATCAACTTTCCCAACCGCCTGAACGCAGGCTTACTGGATCTACGGGGCCGCGCAAATAACCACGACCCGCGCCCGACTGAGGGGGTACAAAAGCGTTTGGCGGAACTACTTGCCGAGTGGAACATCCACAAAACGACGATGCAGAGAATTGTGAAGGAAGATGTGGCGAAGTTCAACGCCGACTACGAGGCTCGGCGGTTGCCAGCAGTTTATATTCAGGCAGGAGGAAAGTAAAATGTGCAGGCAGGTTTTGGCCTTAGCTTTTCACAAAAAAATAAGTCCTCTTCTCCTCCAAATCATCGTAGGTGAGCATATTCTTGCGGCGGTTTGTCCAAGCGTGTTTGATCAGGATGAAATCGCCCATGCAGCCCAGGGTGTGAAATATCAAAATGATCAGCCAGACAAATTGAAGTTGCGGCACAAACACCAATAGGGCGACAAGCAATGAGGTAATTAGCAAGAAGGGCATCGCCGCCACGAGGGCATTTTCTCGTAGTTGCATCACAAATTTTTGGGAGTAGGCGTACACCATCAGTCCCTTGGCCGAATAACCGAAACCTACTTTGGGTGCGCCGAGGAACTTGAAGAAAATGGCGTGAATCATTTCGTGCAGCGGGAGGACGATCACAAAAAAAGCCAGTACGCCCAAACCGAGTTGCCAACCCGCGCCTAGCCACTGTTGGTCAACGGAATCCTTGAAAGCAGCACCAATCAACCAGCCAATCGCACCGCCAAACAATCCCATTCCCAGCATCAGAAACCAAAAACCTGCTTTGTTTTTAGCAAGTTTCCCGGAGTTATCAGCTTGTAGCCCGGCCTCGCGCGCCAGGAACTGCGTCATCTCGTCGATTGCAAACGATTCGACGAGCTGGTATTCGCCGGAGTTACGAAGCGTATCTACGTTAGGACGAGTCATTTTCTAAGTACTTACAGCCGAATAATCTCCGCCCCAATCGCATTCAATCGGGTGTCGATATTCTGGTAGCCGCGGTCAATCTGCTCAATGTTGTCGATGATGCTGACGCCGCGTCCCGAAAGGGCAGCGATGAGTAGCGCGACCCCGGCGCGGATGTCGGGCGAGGTCATGCGGATACCGCGCAACTGAGTTTCACGATTGAGGCCAATGACCGTAGCGCGGTGCGGGTCGCAGAGGATAATTTGGGCACCCATTTCGATCAACTTATCCACAAAAAACAGGCGACTTTCGAACATTTTCTGATGAATAAGTACCGTTCCTTGCGCCTGAATGGCCGTAACCAGTACGATGCTGAGCAGGTCGGGCGTGAAGCCAGGCCAAGGGGCATCGGCCACGGTGAGCGTAGAGCCGTCGAGGTAGCTTTCGATGCGATAGTGTTCTTGAGCAGGAACGTAAATGTCATCGCCCCGGATTTCCAGATCAATGCCTAACCGCTTAAAAACATCAGGAATGACGCCCAACATGGGTACTTGGCAGTTTTTAATCGTGATTTCGGATTGAGTCATGGCGGCCAGGCCGATGAAACTACCGATTTCGATCATATCGGGCAGCATCGTGTGCTCTGTGCCGTGGAGTTCCTCCACGCCTTCGATGGTGAGTAAGTTGGAGCCGACGCCCGAGATTTTGGCTCCCATGCGGTTTAGCATTTTACAGAGCTGCTGCAAATAGGGCTCGCAGGCGGCATTATAAATTGTCGTGGTGCCTTCGGCCATCACGGCTGCCATGAGTAAGTTGGCTGTCCCGGTGACGGATGCCTCGTCCAGCAACATATAGGTGCCTTTCAAGTTCTTGGCGTCCACGCGGTAGAAACCGCCATCTTCCTGAGTGTAGCTGAATTCTGCCCCCAGTTTCTCGAAGCCAATAAAGTGCGTATCCAGGCGGCGGCGACCGATCTTGTCGCCACCGGGTCGTGGAATGCGGCCCTTGCGGAAACGCGCCAGCATCGGCCCCAGTAGCATCACCGATCCGCGCAGGGCGGCGGCTTTCTGCTTGAAGGATTCCGACTCCATGTAGTCAGTATTGACATCGCCCGCCTCGAAACGGATCGAGGAATCGCTTAGTACTTTTTTCCTAACACCCAGATCACCCAACAAATCAATCAGTTGATTGACATCGCGGATGGACGGAATGTTATGGATAGTAACGGGTTCGGCGGTGAGCAGCACGGCGCACAGAATCTGCAACGCTTCGTTTTTGGCTCCCTGTGGTTGTAAGTCGCCCTTAAGCTGGCGACCACCAGTTATTTTGAATGAAGACATTTATTTAGTGGAGAGTTGAGAATGGAGAGTTGAGAGTGGCCGCGTGATAAGTTGCGCAGCAAAATCAAGTCACTGTCAACTCTCAACTATCCATTCTCAACCCTCAACTCATTTTCTACGATTTCGATTATTACGATTGGAGTTTTTATTCCGGCGGTTGCTTTTGCCAGTGTTGGTCACGGCATGACTGGTGTTCTTGGCACGGTCGTTATTGTAATTGGCGTTGTTGACTTTTTCGCTGGTGGTGCTGACCTGCGCCTTGTAGCCCGTTAGCGTGTTGCCCCGGCTCTTCTCGGCGTTGCTATTGCGGTCTTTGGGCGAGGCTTCCACCGGGCCGTGTTCGCGGATATAGTCCACTTCGGGCTTCAGCTTATTTTCCGACAATTCCATCAGGTGATCGAGCAAGATTACGTCTTCGGGATTGTCGCGGTTCCAGGCGTTATAAAACGAACGCATCAAGCGGTAGAGGTACGAAACGAACGCCAAGCGGTCATCGGCGTCCTCGGTTTCGATGGCGCGCTCCACCAATAGCTCAATATTCTTGCCATAGTGGTGGTAGTTGAGCTTGTGCTGGTTGTAGCTGACGGGCTGCGGTTGCTTGCCGAGCGCCTCCTTTGAAGGCGGGGGAAAGGGGCCGTCCACTTCCAGCTCGAAACCAGAAATGATGAAGAGGTCGTCCCAGAGTTTATTGTAATAGTCCTGGTTGTCGCGCATACCGGGGTGAATCTGACGCATCAGTTCTACCAGGATGTGCGCGTAAAGCGTACGCTTCGCAGGATCTTCCATCTGCACGATGTGTTCCGCGAGCTTTTCGACGTTACTGCCGTATTCTTTCAAAAGATTTGGGATTGATTGTAGTTGACAAAATTAAGAAGATTTTATTAGAAAATTTCCCTGACACCTTAGTCCGCGCCGTCGTCCGGCGGGCAATCGCTACCTTTGCAGACTTTTTTACGATATGATTCCCCGCTGAAATGTACCCGTTGGCCCGTCTTTACCGGAGCGATATGCGCGAGACGCTTCGTCTCAGCATTCCTATCGTCATTGCGCAACTGGGCGTTGTGTTGATGGGCGTAACCGACAACCTGATGATCGGGCGGATTCTGGGCGCAGTGCCGCTGGGGGCTGCCGGAATCGCAACTTCCGTAACTTTTCTGGTCAGCAGCATCGGCGTGGGTGGACTCAGTATCGTATCGGCACTGATCTCACAGGCCGTGGGCAAGAAGAATACCGGCGAGGTTAATCGGCTGTACCGCGCGGGCATTCGGGTAGCGTGGTTATTGAGCCTGGTGCTGGGTGTGATTTGCGTACTGGCGGCCTGGCAGTTCCAGATTTTCGGCCAGACCGACGATGTTACGCAAATGGCCCGACCCTTCGTGCTTATCCTAACGGTCTCGAACGCGCCTTTGTTGCTGTTCATTGCCATCCGGCAGTTGTGTGACGGTCTTTCCCGGCCAAAAGTCACGATGTCCATCACGCTGTCAGCTTTGTTATTAAACGTAGTTCTCAACTATTTTTTGATCAGTACGATAGGACTGAATGGTGCCGCACTAGGTACTTTACTGGCTCGCTGCTACATGGCGTTAGCGATCTGGATTTATGTAAAGAGAGACAAGTTTTTTGTTCCCTATCTGGAAAAAACTCGGGCCGTATTGATCGCGCCGCTAGTGCGGAAAATTTTGCGGCTGGGTTTGCCGGGTGGCTTTCAATTTTTCTTTGAAATCGCCGCCTTTTCGCTAGCCGTTATCATGGTAGGTTGGCTGGGAGAGGCGCAGCTGGCCGCGCACCAAATCGCCATCAATATGGCATCTACTACTTATATGATGGCCACGGGTATCGGCGCGGCGGGCAGCATCCGGGTGGGCATGGCCGTGGGTAGGAACAATCGCCCGGCGGTGCAACGGGCGGGTACGGCGGCGTTTATGCTCTCCATTATATTTATGGGTCTGTGCTGCATCCTCTTCCTGACCACCAACGAGTGGTTGGTGAGTCTTTACATTCGCGACAATGCCGAGGTAACGCGCATCGCCGCCACGCTGATCGTTATCGCCGGATTCTTTCAACTGTCCGACGGTGTTCAGGTCGTGGGTCTGGGTGTGCTGCGCGGCATCGCTGACGTGAACATTCCTACGCTTTTGACGCTTATCGCCTATTGGGTAGTGGCGCTGCCGCTGAGTTACGTTTTGGCTTTTCCCCTGGGCCTGGGCGCGCCGGGCGTATGGCTTGGACTACTAGCCGGGTTAACGGTGTCGGCGGTGTTGCTGACCTATCGATTTTATAATAAACTACCGAGAGTGCGGTTGGAGGAGATCGAGGTACAGGAAGTCGCGGTGTGAGAGCAAGCAAAAAATGTTCAGTATATAATTTCTTCCGCTACCTTGCTATTCAAAAGGTTAAGCCATATATTTGCACTCCCATTTTCAGGTGGGACAGGTATTTTAGTGTTTAAAATCCTGATAATCAATTTATAAATCCTTTTGTTAATCGTGGATACGTTAAGCTACAAAACAATCTCGGCGAACAAAAACACTGTCAGCAAGGAGTGGATCGTGGTGGATGCCAAGGATGTGGTGCTGGGCCGTTTGGCCAGCGAAATCGCCAAAATCATCCGGGGTAAGCACAAGCCCAACTTCACGCCGCATGTTGACTGTGGTGATAACGTTATTGTTATCAACGCCGAAAAAGTTAAAATGACCGGGAAGAAAATGACCGACAAGATTTACATGCGCCACACGGGCTATCCCGGCGGTCAGCGTTTCCAGACGCCGCGTGAGATTTTGGCTAAGTATCCCGAGCGCCTGATTGAGAAAGCCGTACGGGGCATGTTGCCCAAAGGCCCCTTGGGTCGTCGGTTGTTCACCAACCTGTACGTTTATGCCGCCGCCGAGCATCCCCACGCCGGAGCGCAGCCCAAAGAAGTTAAATTCAACTTGTAAGACAATCCCGCATGGAAGTTATCAACACAATTGGTCGCAGAAAGACCGCCGTGGCGCGTATCTATATGAAGCCCGGCAAGGGTGAAATTAAGGTAAACGGCCGCGACTATAAGGAGTATTTTCCTTTTGAAGTACACCAAATCGTGCTTCAGCAGCCGTTTACGACGCTGGAGGCTAATGGCACATACGATCTGAAGGTGAACGTTCGTGGTGGCGGTATCACGGGACAAGCCGAAGCGACGCGCATGGCCATCGCCCGCGCCCTCGTCGAGGCTAACGCCGAAAACCGTCCGCCTTTGAAGAAGGAAGGCTTCCTGACGCGTGACCCTCGCATGGTTGAGCGTAAGAAGTACGGTCGCCGCAAAGCCCGCCGGAAGTTCCAGTTCTCTAAGCGATAATCGTAGACATTGGATTTTGGACGCTGGATGTTGGATTACTGACCTCGGCATTCAAAATCTAATATCCAGCGTCCAACGTCTCATTCAAGTCCAGGCAGCACTTATCGTGTCCGGTGTGCTGTGCTGCGTAGTTGTTTTTTCAATTCATTTTATCAAAAATTAAATGGCACAGATAGAATATAAAGACCTGCTAAACGCGGGTGTACATTTTGGTCACTTGACCCGCAAGTGGGATCCCCGCATGGCTCCGTACATTTTTATGGAGAAAAACGGGATTCACATCGTGGATCTTAATAAGACCTTGAACAGCCTCGAGCAAGCTGAGGCCGCCTTGAAGCAGATCGTTCGCTCCGGCAAAAAGATCATGTTTGTAGCTACCAAGAAGCAGGCGCAGGAAATCGTAACGGAAGAGGCTAAACGCCTGAAAATGCCTTACGTGACCGACCGCTGGCTGGGTGGCATGTTGACCAACTTCGGTACGATCCGCAAGTCGATCAAGAAAATGCAGACGTTGGAGAAGACTTTAGGTGACGAGGAGATGGTCAAAAACATCGCTAAGCGTGAGCGCCTGATGCTGACCCGTGAGCAGGAAAAACTTACTCGCGTATTGGGCGGAATCGCCGACCTTACGCGTTTGCCATCGGCTCTTTTCGTCGTGGACGTGAAGCGTGAGCACATCGCCATTTCCGAAGCCCGTCGGTTGAACATTCCGGTATTCGCCATCTGCGATACCAACTCTAATCCCGATCTGGTCGATTTTCCCGTTCCTGGCAACGACGATGCCTACAAATCCATTTCTTTGTTAACCCTCGCCATTGGCAAGGCTATCGAGGAAGGTTTGATGGAGCGCAAGCAAGACAAGGAAGATCAGCGCTTGGCCGAGGAAGAGGAAGCGAAGCGTCAGAGTGATCTGCGCAGCGAGGCCGAAGCTGCTAAAAAGCAGGCACGCGAAGAAGCCAAGCAGGCTAAGGAAGTCGCTGCCGAAGCTTCGGCTGAAGAAGCACCCGCTGCCGAGGCTACTGAGGCGCCCGCTGTCGCCGAAACGCCAGCCGCCGAAGCCGCTCCCGTGGCCGCCGAAAAAGGCGACAAGGAGTAAGCTGCTAATGACACCAATGCAATAAGGTTCAGACCTAATTATCTGGATATAGATGAGTAGCCCGTAGCCTTCCCGCTATGGGCTACTTTATTAAAATAGGGATGATGTGCGGAAATGAATCCTTGCCCAAAATTTTCAAAAAAATAATCAACAATAGAACAAACCAATTATGGCAATAACTGCGCAAGACGTAAACAAACTCCGCCAGATGACTGGTGCCGGAATGATGGACTGTAAGAAAGCCCTTACCGAAGCGGACGGAGATTTTGACAAAGCAGTAGATATTCTGCGCAAACAGGGACAAAAAGTAGCCGCCAAGCGGGCTGACAACGCGACCTCCGAAGGAGCGGTACTCGTTCACATTAGTGACGACGGCAAGACGGGCAAAATCCTGGCTCTTGCCTGCGAAACCGAACCCGTTTCTAACGTGGAGGATTTTAAAAATCTGGCACAATCCATTTTGGATAAGGCGGTAGAGATGGACGCT
>NZ_JBGSXF010000075.1:0-6001 GCF_041751555.1 Persicitalea sp.
CTATCAGAAATCGCTCTTCAGGGTGGACGAATACGAGTGGGGCGACGACCACTGGGTGCGGGGGCAGATCACCAACCCCATCACCAACAGCACCATCAGTTCTCAGACCAGCTTCGTCAACAGCTACTGGGCCAATCTCTATCAGGGAATCTCCCGGGCCACCACGCTGCTGGAAAACCTGCCCCGCGCCAAAAGCACCGTATCGGAGGCCACCTACAAGCGTATCGAGGCCGAAGCCCGTTTTGTCCGCGCTTACTGCTACTCCGTTCTGATCAGCCACTACGGCGACGTTATTTTCTACGAGAAGTCGGTGCCGCTGAAAGAATCCTACCAACTCCCCCGCACGGACCGGAAGGTCATCCTGAACTTTATTTATAAAGAACTGGACGCAGCGGCGGCGGCCCTGCCCAAAAGCTACGCGGCCAGCGATGTCCGGCGTGCGACCAAGAGTACCGCCCTGGGGATCAAGGCCCGGATCGCCCTGTACATGAGCGACTTCGCCACGGCCCGAGACGCCTCAAAAGCAATTATGGATCTAGGGATTCACGATTTGTACCCCAACTATCAGAACCTGTTCCTGAAAGACGGCGAGAATAGCAGCGAAATCATTTTCTCCCTGCCGCAGTCGGTTTCGCTGGGCCAGCCGTTTCTGGGTACCGGCGATGTGCGCACCTACATCACCCGCAATTCCGGCGGATTCGGGTCACAGATTCCCACCTGGTCGATCATGGACATCTACGAATGCACCGACGGCCTGACCGTGGACAAATCACCGCTCTACGACCCGCACCAGCCCTTCAAGAATCGCGACCCGCGCATGACGATGAGCATCGTGGAACTCAGTACGCCCTGGCTGGGCTACGTTTACCAATCGCACCCGGACTCGGTGCAGGTGTACAGCCCCAAGCTCGGGAACCGGGTCAAGAACAACGATACCCGTTCCATTGCCCAGTTTGCCAGTTATACGGGCTTCGTCTGGAAAAAGCGGGTGGATCAGAGTTGGGCCGACCTGCGGCTTTCCGAAAGCCCTATTCTGATCCTGCGCTACGCCGATGTGCTGCTGATGTATGCCGAGGCCAAAATCGAACTCAACGACATAGACCAAAGCGTACTGGACGCCCTGAACTCCATCCGCGCCCGGGCCTACGGCAAGAAGTCGGTCACCGACGCGGGCTATCCGAAAATCACCGCCACCGACCAAGCCACGCTGCGCAACGCCCTGCGCCGGGAGCGCCGCGTGGAACTAGTGCTGGAAGGATTGCGCTACATGGACCTGATCCGCTGGAAGCTGGCCGACAAAGCCTTGAACGTGGATGTGCCGGGCCTGAACGACCCGACCAAGCAAGATCGCAAGCAGTGGCCGTTCACCAACACGCTGCTGCCGATCATCGACAAGGACGGTTTGGTTTTTCACGAACATATCATCAAGGCGGGCTACGCCCGGAAAATCGCGGGCTATCAGTTCGACGCCGCCCGGCAATACCTTTGGCCCATTCCGGCCAGCGAACGGCTGCTGAACGCGGAACTGACGCAAAATCCAGGGTATTGAAGGTTGTTGATTTGTTTAACTGGTGAAGAGTGCGGCGTACCGTAGTATCCATCCAACTTAAAAACTCTGTGTCCCCGAAATGAAGCTTACAAATTTCTTAAAATGAAGAAACCGCAATTCCTGGCGATAGTACTTGCCTTATTTTTAGTAAAAAATTCGGTTCAATCCCAAACTAAGCCCCGCCAAATCAGCGGGATATATCCGCACTTGGCCTATTACAACAACGAAGGCGAATGCGGCACCGGAGCCGTAGTTTCCTGGGCGGGGCGGCTGTGGGTAGTAACCTACGGGCCGCATCTGCCCTACGGGTCGTCGGACAAGTTGTACGAAGTCACGACCGACTTAAAGCAAATCATTCGGTCCGAAAGCGTAGGTGGCACTCCCGCCGACCGGATGATTCACAAAGAAAGCAACCAGCTTTTTATTGGCCCCTACGCCATCGACGCACAGCGGAACGTCCGCACCATCCCCTACCGGGATGCGCCGGGCCGCTACACCGGATTGGCTCGTCACCTCACCGACCCGGCTAACAAACTGCTGCTGGCTACGATGGAGGAGGGCTTCTACGAGTTAGATGTCCACAGCCTGAAAACCAAAATGCTCTACGAAGACGCCAACGTCAAGCAAGCGAAGGGCGACGACATTTCCACCAATCAGAAAGGCTCGCTGCTGCCCGGTGCACACGGCAAGGGCTACTATTCCGGGCAGGGTGTAGCGGTGTACTCCAACAACGGCGAGGCGTCGAAAGAAGCCTTGAAACAATTCGACATCGAGTCGGGCGCGCTGGCTGAGTGGAATGGCAAGGATTGGAAGGTCGTGCGCCGCAGCCAGTTTGTGGAAGTCACCGGGCCGGGCGGGATTTATGGCAACACCAATCCCGCCACCGACCCGATTTGGGCCACTGGCTGGGATCATAAATCGGTACTGCTGGGAGTAAGGGATGCTGAGAAAGGATGGAGTTTTTACCGCCTGCCCAAGGCCAGCCACAGCTACGACGGCGCCCACGGTTGGAACACCGAATGGCCCCGCATCCGCGACGTAGGCACCGAGGGCAAGCCCGACTACCTGATGACGATGCATGGGATGTTTTGGAAGTTCCCCCAAACTTTCACTGCCCAAAACACGGCGGGGATACGTCCGCGCTCGGCCTACCTCAAAGTAATCGGCGACTACACCCGCTGGGGCGACCGTCTGGTTTTCGGCTGCGACGACTCGGCGCAGAAGGAGTTTTTGAATAAAAGAAAGATCAAAGGTGACCTCGGCGGGCCGGGACAATCGAATTCCAATTTGTGGTTCACCACCTTCACCAAACCTGACGAACTTGGGCCAAACACGGCGCAGGGAGCCGTTTGGCTTTCGGAAAATGTCAAGCCAAATGAAGTTTCCGAGCCAGTCTTGTTCGCGGGCTGGGACGAGCGCATGGCTTGGGTGATGAACCACGGCGTTCAGACCGCGATGATTTCTTTCGAGATAGACAAAGACGGCAAAGGCAACTGGCAGATTCAGCAAGCTGTGAAGGTCGAGCCGGGTAAAGCCGTGGCCGTTGAGTTCCCAGCCAACGAAAAGGGCGAGTGGGTGCGAGTCAAGAGCAATGTCGCCACGATTGCCACCGTCACGTTCAACTACCGCGATGCTTCTCGCTACCCAGAAAATCAGGACAAAATCTTTGCCGGACTCAGCAACGTAGGCACTGCAAACTACACGGGTGGGCTGATGTACGGACTTGGCGACAACCGCCGCGCGCTGGGAATGTTAGCCGGAAGTTTTGCCAACGGCAAGTACGCCGAAGGCGGCTATTACGAACTGGACGCCCAAATGAATCTCGTCAAAAAGGACGATCCCAAATCAGCGAAGTTCATCCGCGAGAAGTTTGCGATTCCTGAAAAGGCCATTGCCGTTGAAGAGTCTTCGGTACTTGTCGTAGATGACAGCGGACGACGCTGGCGGCTGCCGCTGGGCGACTCAAAATTCACTCAAAAAATCAATGGGGGTACTTTACGCATCGCCCGCGAGGTAGCCACCGAGCGCGACCTGCTCAACGCCCACGGTACTTTGTACGAACTACCCGCCGAGAACGCCGACGGCTTTGCCAAAATCCGGCCCGTGGCTTCTCACAATCTGAACATCCACGACTACGCTTCCTATCGCGGGCTGCTGGTCATGACTGGTTTGGACAATAACGCTACGGCGGGCGAACACATCATCACTTCCGACGATGGCAAGGCCAAAGTCTGGGCCGGTACCATCGACGACCTCTGGAGACTCGGCAAAGCCGTGGGCCACGGCGGGCCGTGGAAGGATTCGCAGGTAAAATCTGGTACGCCTTCCGACCCCTATCTTATTGGTTTTTATGACAAAAAGATTTTGAAACTCTCGCATAAATCCACCCAGTCTGTGTCTTTTCAAATCGAGGTCAACCCCATCGGCCACGGGCCGTGGATGACCTACCGGGAAGTGACGGTGAAGCCAGGCGAGACGTTTGCCTATGAATTCCCGAATGCTTTCGAGGCGCGTTGGATTCGGTTTTCGGCGGAGAAGGATTGCGTGGCGACGGCCTGGTTGGCGTACGAGTAGCAGGGAAAGATTTGATTTCTGTTAAAAATAAGAGATATGTTAAAATTACGATTTCGTGCTGTTTATGTAGCGGGGGTACTTCTCTTTTTAGCGGCCAGTAGTCTTTCCGCTGGTAGTAGCTCGAAACCACCTTCTAATGACAAGCCGACAAAAGGCCGCTACCTCGATAAGATAATCGCCCACTACCAAAAGCAACTGACCAAGGGCCTGGACGTTTATGGCCCGGAAAAAACGGCTTTCTGGATGGCCAGCCTGAATACCGAAACCGGAATGTACCCCAAGGACCCGACTCGTCCGCCCGACATTCCGCAGCGGGCTTACCTCAACCGCTCCGTGGACGCGCCTAAGGGAGCTACGCTGTACTGGGATATGCCTTCCGTCGTGGCGGCTATCAATCTCTCGCAAATTACAGGCGACGGTTTTTACAGAAATTCAGCGACCGCTTATATGCAGGATTTCATGAAAAACTGCATCGCTGACAATGGCGTGTTCCTCTGGGGCAACCATTACTTCTACAACGCCTTCGTGGATAGCACCATGAAATTTTACAGCAAGCCCTTTGCCGTGGATTTCAAGGAAGAAACGGGCAACCTGCACGAGGCGCGTCCGCTAATTCCGGCCTGGGACGCGCTCTGGAACGTGAACGCCGAGGTGACTAAAAAAGAAATCCTGGTCAGCACCGAAAACCACCTCGTGGATTCTGCCACGGGAGAATTCAACCGCCATGCCGACCAGAAGAGCGACCATGCCTTCACCGAAGCAGGAGGTACTTTAATTTATACAATGGCCTGGCTGTACGACAAAACCAAGAACCCCGCCGACCTCGCCATCGCCGACCGCATCGCCGGGTTCAGTTTCAACCACCGCGACCCGAACACGGGCCTGATTCCAAACAGCCCCATGCACGACCGCTGGGACAAGTATGTGTCCACCTCGGAAGTGGGCCTGTGGTCGGCTTGCTTGCTGGAAGCCGCCCGCTGGGCTGACAAAGAACATGCTGCCAAGTGGAACGCAATGGCCGAGGAAGCCATCACCGCCTGGCTGAAATACGGCTTCGATGAAGAGAAAAAACGCTACTACGGGATGCTCAACCTGGCCGACGGGAAGCCCGTCTGGCGCACCGACGACTACCCCTACAAGCCGCAAAACTACTCCGACATCTGGGAACCACTTTTCCCCACGCACAACTACCCCATCTCCTTCGGCGAGAGCTGCCTGATGCTTTACAAAAGAACGGGCAAGCCCATGTTCCGGCAGGCCGTGGACCGCTGGGTGACGACCATCCGTGAGGAATTGCCCGCCCGCAAGGGACGGGGCGCTTACGCCGAACACTACGGGCGGGTGATTTTCTTCCTGATGAATTGTCACGAGCAATTGGGTGATAAAGCCTACCGCGACCTGGCAGATGCCGTGGCGCGCGAAGCAGTCGATAAGCTTTGGGCGCAGGGGATGTTTCGCAGCCATCCCGGTGAGGATCGCTACGATGCCGTAGATGGCATTGGGGTACTGGCGCTGAGTCTAATGTGGCTGGAAACCGGGGAGAAGCCGGATCTGCTGGGGTTGTATTTTTAAAGTGGTGCAGCAGCTACTCTTGTTCATGGCAAAAAAAACTTTCTTTGCTTTTCTGGTAGTACTTCTCTGGACGTCAAATTCCATCGCCCCGCAAAAACCCAACTTCATCGTCATCCTCACCGACGACCAGCGATTCGACGCCGTGCGGCAAAACGACAACCCGACCATCCTGACGCCCAATCTCGACCGCCTGGTCAAGCGGGGCAAAAACTTCACCAACGCCCATGTCGTTTTTTCGTTATGCAGCCCCAGCCGCGCCGCCATCCTGACGGGCCGCTACGGCAGCGCCAATGGCGTGCTGGAACT
>NZ_JBGSXF010000076.1:0-9440 GCF_041751555.1 Persicitalea sp.
TTGTCGCCGCTGTCGCCCCAGTTGTGCACGATACCCAGCGGCCCAACGATGTGCTGCTCGAAACCCGCCGTTTGCATGAAGCCTGGTATTTGGGTAAGTCCGTAATCCGTACCGAGTGCTTTTTCCAATGCACTCAGGAAAAGCACATTGAAACTCGTGCCGTACTCCCAGTAGCCAAACCCCTCGGGATAGGCGCCATCGGGGCCGTAAGGTTCCATGGCTTTGGGGATACTTTCCAGAGAGCGGTTCAGTGTGCGTTCCGCCAGTTCCGGCTCGTGTTCGGCGATGGCCAGGGCGCCAAAGGTCATCCCGGCGTTGCAGACCTGATTCCAGTTGTGTTCGGCGTTAAGAAACCAGTTGTAGTCTTTGTCATAGGAAGGCTCGATGCCTTTCTCCAGGATGGCAGTCCGTATTTTCTGGCGGGTACTTTCGGAGAGGTCGTCGTAGAGCCAGTCGTAGCCGATGGCGACGCCCATCGTCATTTCGGCTACATCGAGAAAGTGGCTGGGGTTCCAGTCGGAGAATTCGGCCACCGCCAGCATTTCTTTCTCAGCGCGTTGCAGGTACTTTTTGTCGCCCGTGGTACGGTAGGCGTAGGATAGCTGAAAGATGCGCCTCAGGGCTTCCCTCGATACGGACAGGAGCCGCCGGCCCGTCATGATGCGTTCGACGGGTGCCGTATTTTGCAGGCGGTCGCACTCAGCCAGAATAGCGTCGTGGATGTTGTGGAGAGCCTTATCACGCTGGATTTTTTGCAAAAGGTCCTTTTCCTCGCCTTTTAGTAGGAGCAAACGAGGGTGCGGGCGTTTGAGGTCAGTTAACTTACCGGCAAAGGGCTTGGTATCGGGGGCGGGAGTTGGTGGGGTATTCCTCTGACCACAGGCCACAAGGGTGATCAGAATCAGACAGATCAATAATGAGTTTTTCATGGAAGTAGCAGTATTTGTCAACATGAAAAAGAAAAGACCAGGCGGCGCCTATTTTACTATTATTTTTTGTTCAAAAAACAGTTTTCAGATACTTTAATTGTTAGATTGACATATTTTAAATAATCGCAATGGAGTTCGGTATAGTATATGTATTAGAATAATCATACAAAAATGCATTACCATAATAATCGACTAGCTTCTTACGCCTATTCTGAGATAAAATTCATACTTTTGCCCTGAAAATTTCTCTTAACCTAACTAACTTATTATGTTAAAAAGTTACCTAAAATTTAGTAGCTATGCCTCTCTGAGCCTGCTGCTGATATTGCTTTTCCAGACAGCCTACGCCCAGGATCGCACGGTCACGGGCAAAGTCATCGACGATCTGTCGGGCTCGGGACTACCCGGAGCCACAGTCACCGTGAAGGGCGGGACTTCCCTGACTGGAACTACCACCGGGGCCGACGGTACTTACTCTGTCCGAATCGGAACGGGCGCCACTGCCCTGGTCTTTTCTTTCATTGGCTACCAAAATAAAGAAGTGGCCATTGGCAATCAGTCCATTATCGATGTGCAGCTCGACAGCGACGTCAACGCGCTTTCAGAAGTAATCGTAACGGGCTACGGCTCGCAGTCAAAGCGAGACATCACCGGGGCGGTCACGACCGTGAACGCCCAGGATTTGAAGGCAGTGCCCGCTACTACTTTTGCCCAGCAGCTGCAGGGCCGCGCCTCGGGCCTGAACGTGGTGAATGACGCCACACCCGGCGGCAACGCTACGATACGTATACGGGGGTTCGGTACCATCGGCAACAACGACCCGCTCTTTATTATCGACGGCGTACCTACCGAGAACTCGGGCAACTTGAACCCGAACGACATCGAAACGATCCAAATTTTGAAAGATGCTTCCTCGGCATCCATCTACGGTTCGCGGGCGGCCAACGGAGTGGTTATTATTACCACCAAGCGCGGGAAAGTCGGACAGCCCGTTATTTCTTTCAATTCATATTACGGCATACAGACCCCCTCACGCAGTCCCGACGTACTCAACGCCCGCGAGTTGGGCGAGTACCTGTATTTGGCTGACAAGTACGCGGGAAAGGATCCATCGCACGGCCAATACACTTTCGGCCCGAACGGGCAGGTGACCATTCCCGACTACGTATTTCCCAGCGCGGGCAAGGAAGGTACTCCCGGAGTAAACCCCGACCGCTACTCACTACGGCCCGGTAACATCTACGCCATTACCAAGTCAGCCGACACGGATTGGTGGAAGGAACAGACGCAGTCTTCGCCTATCCAAAACTACCAGATCGGTGCCACGGGCGGTACGGAAAATGGCCGCTACGCTATTTCACTTGGCTACTTCAGTCAGGACGGCGTGGTTAAATTTATTGGCTACGACCGCTACACGATACGGGCTAACACTGAATTCTCTGGCCTGAATAAGAAGCTTCGGATTGGCGAAAACCTTTCTGTCTCTTTCGACAACCGTAAAGGGGGCTTCGGCAACAACCAGGAGCAGAACGCCGTATCGGGTTCATACAAGCACCACCCGCTGCTGCCTGTTTACGATATCGAAGGCAACTTCGCCGGCTCACGAGGCCTGAACTTGGGCAATAACTCCAATCCCTACGCGACGCTATCCCGTCAACAGGATAACCGCACCATGCGGCTTCGTATATTCGGCAATGTGTACGGCGAGTACGACATTATCCCAAATCTGACGGTGAAAACCAGTCTGGGTATCGATGGCAACAGCCAACGGGGACGCTACATCGGCCGGGCTAACCCCGAGTACGTTGAAGGTAGTTTCAACAACGGCTCGACTTCGGCGGACGAATACTACTACCAGTGGGTGTGGACCAACACGCTGTCTTACTCCAAGCAGATCGGCAGCGACCACCAGTTCGACGCGTACGTCGGGACGGAGGCCATCCGGGAGTTTAAAGAGATATTCGGCGCTTCCCGTAATGGCTACGCCTTCGAGATTCCATCCATCATTAGCTACCTAGATTTGGGCGATGCCACCAAGGCATCCAACTACGGCCGGGTGGATCGTGACTATACCCTCTTCTCGCTTTTCGGTAAGGCAAACTACTCCTTCAAGGATCGTTACTTATTCCAGGCCATTCTGCGCAACGACGCTTCTTCGCGCTTCCTAAGCGCGTCGCGGAGTGCTACCTTCCCGGCATTTAGTGTAGGCTGGCGCGTATCGGAGGAAGGATTCCTTAAAGGCGTGAGCTGGATCAACGATATGAAGCTGCGCTATGGCTGGGGCAAGACTGGCAACCAGAAGATCGGTGATTACAACGCCTACACGACCTACCGCTCGGACATTTTCCACGCGGGCTACCCCATCGATGGGTCAGGCAGTCAGCCCACAATCGGCTACGACGCCGCCTCGCTGGGTAACCCCAACGCCAAATGGGAAACGACTACCTCCAATAACCTTGGACTGGACGCGACGCTGTTCAACAGCGCTCTGACGGTCGAACTGGATTTCTGGAACCGTCGGACCAACGACATGCTTTTCTCGATTCCTTTGACTTACACCGTGGGCGACGCCAGTGCGCCATCGTTCAACGTGGGTGAGATGAACAACAAGGGCATCGACCTGGGATTGAGCTACCGCAACAATCTGATGGGTGGCGACCTCCGGTATTCCATCGGAGCCAACTACTCCATGTATCGCAATGAGGTGGTTCGCCTGACCGAAAGCAAGAACACCAAGTTCTTCGGCTACGGGTCGCGGACCGACGCGGTAACGCTGACGCAGGCCGGACTGCCGCTGTCCTCTTACTACGGACTCACTGTGCTGGGCATTTTCCAATCGGACGACGAAGCCAATGCCTGGGCACCTTACGGCACCTACAATAAAGCGGGCAAGTTCAAGATCGCGGATATAAACAATGACGGCGTGATCAATTCCGACGATCGGGGCATTATCGGTAACCCGCACCCGAAGTTCAACTACGGAGTGAACCTGAACGTGGGCTACAAGGCCTTCGACCTAACGGTATTTGGAAATGGCGTGGTGGGTAACGACATATTTAACTACACCCGCTTTTTCGCCGATTTCAACACCTTCCAGGGCAACCGCTCGAAGCGTGCTCTGTACGATGCCTGGCAGCCATCTAATCCGGGCGGCACGACGCCGATCCCCGATGCCAACGATCAGATCAGCAGCCGTCCTTCGACTTACCTGCTTGAAAAAGGTACTTACTTCCGTTTGAAGAATGTGCAGTTGACCTACACGCTGCCCCGCACGCTGACTAACAAGATCGGTTTCTCCAACGTGCAGCTTTACCTACAGGGCCAAAATATGTTCACCATCACGAAATACACGGGACTCAACCCCGAGATTCAGACGGGAGTTGACAACACCCTGGGCTTCGACGGAGGTTTTATGCCCGTTTCGCGTAATTTCCTGGTGGGCTTGAATGTATCATTCTAAACCACTTTCTTCCAATCACCGACTTTAAAAATAGCATTATATGAAAACCAAAATAGTAAAGTACGGACTTGCCGCGACCGCCCTGCTGGCGAGCGTGACGGCCTGCAACGACGAATTCTTGACCCGGGAACCGCAGGGGCAGTACAGCCCGGCGGCTCTGAAGTCTGCCGGCGGCGTAGACGGCCTGCTTCTCGGGGCCTACGCCATGGTGGACGGGCAGGGTCTGGATGGTCAGGCACCCTGGAACAACGACATACAAAGCTGGGTTTTTGGCGGCATCGCCTCCGACGACGCATACAAGGGCACTGACTCCGGTGACCAGCCCGAGCAGTCGTTCATCGAAAAGTATGACTTCCAGCCCAACAATGGCCACATTACCAACAAGTGGCGGGGATTGTACAAAGGGATCGCCCGTACCAACGACGTGCTGAACACTTTGAAAGATGTCCCTGCCCTACCCGAGGCCCGCCGCAAGCAAATTGTGGCCGAGGCACGTTTCCTGCGCGGACTGTTCCACTTCGAGGCGCAGAAGATGTGGAAAACACTGCCATACATCGACGATGCAACCTTTCAGCTCAATGACCTCGAAAGCACCAAAGTCCCAAATGCGGGCCCGATTTGGGACAAGATCGAGGCCGATTTCAAAGCCGCGATGGACGCTCTGCCCGAAACTCAGGCCGAAGTGGGCCGCCCCACCAAGTGGGCCGCGATGGCGTTTCTGGCCAAAGCTTACATGTACCAGGGATGGGACGTACTAACGGGTGCACCCAACACGGCCAAGCTTACGGCCGCCAAGCCGCTGCTGGAAGCCATCATCGCCTCGGGCAAATTCAGCCTGATGCCGCGCTTCGAGCAGAACTTCCTGATTGCCTTCCGCAACAACGCCGAGTCAATTTGGGAAGTACAGTACGCCGTATCCAGTGCCGCCGACCAGGCCGCTACGGCGGGCGTGGGCTTGGCTCACCCCTACATCGACCCCTGGGGCTGCTGCGGATTCTATCAGCCTTCGCAGAACCTGGTCAATGCCTTTAAAACGGATGCCAGCGGCCTGCCATTGCTGGATACTTTCAATGCCACGGATGTTAAAAGTGATCAGGGCTTGAAATACACCGATCCCTTTGTACCCTACGCGGGCAACCTTGATCCGCGCCTAGATCACACGGTAGGTCGCCGGGGTATCCTGTTCAAGGATTTCAAAATCCACGGCAGCGACTTCATCCGTGACCAGACTTACGCGGGTCCCTATTCCCCCAAGAAGCACATCGCCGAAAAGGCAGGCTTCGGCATCAGCGGCTGGGGCAATCTGTCGAGCAACAACTACCGCATCATGCGTTACGGCATGATTCTGCTGTGGTTGGCCGAAGTAGAAGTGGAAGTGGGTAGTTTGGAAAAAGCCAAGGATTTGGTCAACCAGGTTCGCGCCCGTGCGGCCAATCCTGCTGGATTCGTCAAGAAAGCCGTGCAGGGTCCCGCCTCCCGCGACGACTACTCTGTGCTGAATGAGCCAGCGGCTAACTATGTCATTAAGCCTTACACAGCTTTTACGGACAAAGCGATGGCTCGCAAGGCCGTTCGTTTTGAGAGCCGCCTGGAGTTTGGTATGGAGGGTCATCGTTTCTTTGACCTGCAGCGATGGGGCGTTCAGGCGGAGGTTCTCAAGGCCTACCTCGCCGAGGAGCAGAAGAAGCGGGTATACTTGAAAGACGCCGTCTTCACCAAGGGCAAGAATGAGTTCTTTCCCATCCCGCAGTCGGCTATCGACCGCTCCTTCAAAACGGGCGAGCCTACTTTGACGCAGAATCCAGCGTATAAGTAAGGTTTCTCATTTTATTATCCAACAAAAGAGACGACTCGAAATGGGTCGTCTCTTTTGATATGCCCCATACTGCATTAAGTGTGGTCACAACCTGTCTTCAGCAAATAGTGCTTTTTTTATAGTAAAAATAAACGCGTACTATTGAAAATTCTTAGACTGAACCAACCGTGTGATGACAATGGAGCGTTCCTGGCGATATTTGATTCCATCCATACTGACTGCACTTTACCTAATTTTGTGCATTTATGCGCACTATTATTACCTCTACCCGCTGCTGCTTGTAGGTAACCTGCTCAACATCTATTGGGGTGAGTTCAAAAATACGGAACTCTCCGACGAATTGCGTTTTTTCTACCGCTCGAAAACTTCCTATTACCTCAAATGTGTGAACGCCGTCGTATTGCTGGGGCTGATTATTTGGGGAACTTTCTTTGTGGATAAAGCCAACTTTTCTTGGGGTCACTTATTAGGATTCAGCGTCACGACAGGGCTACTGACGGGCTGTTTCATTGTCACGCTGGCGCACGACCTATTACATAGTAAATCAAAACTTCAGAAAACGCTGTCGGTGCTACTGCTCACCGTTTCAGGCATTCCGCATTTCGCCACAGAACACGTTTTCGGCCACCACCGCTACATTGGGCTAAAAGAGGACGCCACGACGGCTAAGCTGAACGAGGATTTTTACACCTATTTTTTTAAAGTCACTTTTTCCAATTTGAAAGAAAGTTTCCTGACTCAATATGGCTTGCCGGGCTACCTGCGCCGTCGGGTGTTGTTTGCTAACCTGAAAATGCTGGGTCTGCTGGCCATGACCTGGATTCTTATATTCTTTTTTGCTCAAAACCCCGTCGCGGCGATCGTCTTTTTCATGTTGCAGGGATTCGTGTCCTACGTACTTTACGAACTCATCAACTATATTCAGCACTACGGTTTGCACCGTCGCGACAAGCGGGAGGAAATCTCGCAGCAACTTTCCTGGAACTGCTACTATAAATACACCAACTACCTCCTGTTTCTACTGCCTCTGCACTCGTTGCACCACCTACCCGACAAAAGCCGTAGAACTACCAACCTGAAAGCCGGGCCACGAATGCCCTATCTGTATTTTATGATGATCGCGATGGCACTACTACCACCGATTTGGTTTTATAAAATGAATCGTCTGGCTATGCGCTACAATCCCACCCAGTCATGAAGAAGAAAACAGTATTTCTTTTTATCGTCGCGCTCTTTGCGATTGGCGATACTGAGGCTCAGGATAATATTGGGCTACGCTTTGTCTTCGGTACGCTGCATCCTTACGGCGAGCAAAACGCTTTTCTGATGCCCAACAAGCTGGACGAAAACGCGGTGATAGTTCCTAACTGGGGTTTCATTGCTTCTTACCAAAGGTACTTTCACAAAAAACGCTGGGCCATAAAATTCGCCCAGGGAGCATACAGCGACTGCGCCCAACTTTTTGCCGGACATACCCACTTAGGCCTGAGGTTGAATGTACTCGCACACAGCCCGAGGCACTCCTTGGAAGTAGGTTTTGGCCCTACGCTGGTGTACCGTCAAAGCTGGTACCGTTTCGATGGTTACGTGCAAGAAACACGACTCTTAAAAACCAGCGGCAACTGGCAGTGGAATTTTGTTTGGTACGGCGGTGAAATCGAGTACGACTACAAAATCACCAAGAACATCGACCTAACGCTCAACGTCATTCCCGGCTATCCGCAGTTTTATACATTCGGGATTGGGGCAAGGTACTGGTTGAGGCCAATTGGGAATTAGTGAATGTCGGAATGTCGGACGGGGCCGCCCTCGCGGTGTCGGAATGTCGGAATAATAAATCTCTAATTTTCAGGTATCTAATCTAAATTTTATGATTTATTATATTCCCTTATTCCGACATTCACTAATTCCCAATTAAAAAACCTGCCGTCACCTCCACATGCGCGGCCCGAAAGCCGTGGGCTTTGATGTTGGTGCCTACGGAGAAGCCTTGGGCGATTTGATTTTCCAGCTTTCCAGGATACCAGGCAATGCCGACTTTTTCATAAATACGACCTTCGTTGGGCAAGGGCTGGGTGAGATACGCGCCGAGGCCGTAGCGCGTCACTAAATGCCCGATCAGGACTTCTTCTTCCAGATAAACAGCAGGCTGAACTTTGCTGCCCGAGCCGAGCCTTCCCGTTTCCAGCCCTAACCCGGTGCGGAAGCGGGTAGTGTGTTGGCGAAAGGCCAGCAGGCTGACCTGCCAGTTTTTGTGGAGCAAGTAATGTTCTCTGGTATAATCGTGAAAACCAACCGCCGAGCCGATGCGGAAACGCCAACGTTTAAAGTCCGTTATTACGGCCAGCGGACGGCGTACATCCAACTTATTTCCGGGAAAGTAGGCTAAGTTTATGTAGGCTAATGCTGAGTTAAGCCCGGCATTGGGTTGCACTGTATTCCCATTCGAAAGATGACTCACCAATGCGCCTACTTTGATCTCGAGCGCGGTTTTGCTCTTGAACTGATAGCCTAAATCCAGCATAGTGGCGGCGTTGAGTCTAGTACCTAATAAGGGCTGGTCGGAATTAAGAAGATCGCCCGAGACATAGGCCAGTCCCGTGCCGTGCTTGACTTGTAAAGTACCCAAATCCGATTTCCACACGTTGAATTCCAGGTAGGGAATTAAGGTGAAATTATTTTTCAAAATTCTATTTCCTGGAAAAAACCTACCCGCCAATTGTAGCCCTATCTGCGGGTACTTGTGGTCGGCCTGCCAGTATTTTTCACCGCTGGTCTGCCGATTGAGATCAAGCGTAAAACCGTACTGTTGCGCTGGGTCGCTGTTCTGATGCGAAGTGACAGCATTCCCATGCTGGAAGCCGGCCTGTATCGAGAATCCGCCCTGACCCGAAACTTCTGAGGCAATCAATAGCAGAATACCCAGTTTGCAACAACACTTCATGCTATTTCTCTTTGGGTGAGGCGAGCTACCTCACTATCCATCAGCCGAAACCAGCGGCCAGGAAAGAAAGCGGTGATCATCATCGCAGAAAATGGTCGGGGCATTTCACACCCGGCAAAATCATGGATTTCGTCCAGCCGTTCTTCCCGTAAATGGTGAATGGAGTGGACGGGCATCAGGTAGTGCATCCAGGCCGAGGTGCGGTAATAGCAGTTCCAGGCGTGGTGCAGTTGTACTACTTCTACCTTGCCTGTTTTGCTGATTTCCCTCCTCAATCCGTAGTGTTGAATG
>NZ_JBGSXF010000077.1:0-20748 GCF_041751555.1 Persicitalea sp.
CCACCTTCGCCTCCCGCAAAGCAAAGTACACCACTACGCCAAAACAAAGCAGCGGGACTATGAAGGCCGTGTTGATGCTGCCAGTGGCATCGGAGATTTGCCCCTGTATTCCCGTCAGCACCGCGCCACCCAGAATGGCCATAATGAGGCCCGAGCCACCGATTTTGGTATCCTGACCCAGGCCCTGCAAGCCTAGTCCGTAAATCGTTGGGAACATCAGCGACATACAGGCAGAAATCCCTACCAGGGCATACACACCTACGTAGCCACCCGCAGCCATGGCGATTCCGGTCAGGATCATCGCCAATACAGACAGGCTAGTTAGCAGTCGGCGGGGCGTGATAAAGCGCATGAGGTAGGTACATACAAAACGTGACAGCAAGAACAGTACAAGCGCACCCAGATAGTAGCTGGACGCCTCCTCTTCGTTCAAATCCAGTTCTTTCATAACATACCGAATGGTGAAAGACCAGATGCCGATTTGCGCCCCGATGTAAAAGAACATGGCCACGACCGACCAGACATAATGCCGTTTTTTGCGTAGCCGCCCCCAGGCATCTCCAAAGTCGAATCGGCTGTTTTCCTCGGAGGCAGTGGGCATCTTGTTCAGAAAAATTAACAACCAAATAATTACCAGGAAAGCTGCTACCCCCACGTAAGGACCCATGACCCCCGTGAGTTCCTCCGACTGAATGGCTTGCAACTGCTCGGGCGACATGGAGGCGCGTTCAGCCTCGCCTGCTACGTTGAGTTTGGATAAAATAAACAATTTGCTCAGTCCCACCCCGATAATCGAACCGATGGGATTGAACGATTGTGCCAGGTTGAGCCGCTGCGTCCCGGTTTCCTCCGGTCCCATCGCGATGATGTATGGATTGGCGGCCGTTTCCAACAGCGACAGTCCGCCTGCCAAAATGAAGAGCGTAGCTAGGAAGTGCCCATACACCATCGTCTTACTGGCCGGGTAGAACAGCAGCGAGCCCGCGATGAACATCCCCAAACCAATGAGAATACCCGTTTTGTAGGTATATTTTTTAATCAGAATCGCCGCCGGAATCGCCAGGCAGAAGTAGGCTCCGTAAAAGGCGTACTGCACGAAAGTCGTCTGGAAGTCGGACATGCTCATGATCCGCTTGAAGGCCGAGAGAAGCGTATCGGTCATGTTGTTGGCCAATCCCCACATCAGGAATAGGCTGGTGATAAGCATGAAGGGGAGGATCGGGGTCTTTTTTAACATAAAGGAGGAATAAGAGGAAAGGTAAGAAAGGAAAAAGCAATGCCTTACCTACTCCTTTTACCCCTTCATCCCTCCTCCTTTCCCTCTTAAAAACTACCTTTGTCTTATGAGAGAAACGCTGCAATACGACTACCGCCCCGAACACCTTGCCAACTCTGAACCGAACAAGTACCAGCCCGGTGATTTGCGGAAGGAGGAAATGGTGTTGAACGTCGGGCCGCAGCATCCATCCACACACGGCGTGTTACGGTTGGAAGTAGTTACCGATGGCGAGGTTGTGGTAGACGTAGTGCCGCATATAGGGTACCTGCATCGTTGTTTCGAGAAACACGCCCAGTCGCTGCCCTTCAACCAGGTTATCCCTTACGTGGATCGCATGGACTACACGGCGGCCATGAATTCGGAACACGCCTACGCCATGGGCGTGGAGCGGATGCTGGGCATCGAAAACGACATCCCGCCGCGCGTGGAGTACATCCGGGTGCTGGTGGCTGAGTTGAACCGCCTGGCGTCGCACTTTGTCGCCGTTGGCACCTACGCGATGGACATCGGGGCTTACACGCCTTTCCTATGGATGATGCGCGACCGCGAGCAGATTTTGCGGCTGCTGGAATGGGTGTGCGGCGCGCGGCTGCTGTACAACTACATCTGGATCGGCGGTTTGTTTTACGATCTGCCTGTCGGCTTTGAGGAGCGTTGCGGAGAGTTCATAAAGTACCTCAAACCTAAGTTGGTTGAGTTGCAACAACTCGTGATCGAAAATAAAATTTTTATCGAAAGAACTGCTAATGTCGGCGTGCTGCCACTAACGACAGCCATCAACTACGGCGGCTCGGGGCCGGTGCTGCGTGGCTCGGGCCTGCGTTACGACCTACGGCGTGTGGACGCTTACTCAGTCTATCCCAAACTGGATTTTGAGATTCCCATCGGCAAAGGCGAGGTCGGCACGCTCGGCGACTGCTGGGACCGCAACTGGGTGCGCGTGGCCGAATGCTGGGAGTCGGTCAGGATCATCGAGCAATGCCTGGAAAAGCTAACGAAGGAACACGCTCGTACCCGCGATTTCGATCCGCAGGCGCTGGTACCGAAGAAAATCCGTCCCAAGGCGATGGATTTTTACGTTCGGGCTGAGAATCCTAAGGGCGAACTTGGGTACTTCTTCCGCACCGATGGCCGTGCCGATGTCCCGGTGCGCTGCAAGGCGCGGTCATGTTGTCTGCACAACCTATCGGTCATCGGTGAAATTTCTAAGGGCGGATTACTGGCCGACTTGGTAGCCGTGGTCGGTTCGCTGGATTTGAATTTGGGGGAAATAGATCGGTAGGGACGTTGGACGCTGGACTTTCGATCAAGGTCTAACCGCTTGGCGAACCAGTCCAACGTCCAATGTCCAATTTACACTTTCTCAGCTACATCCACCAATTCGTGCTGCACGAGGTACTCTGCGATCTGCACGGCGTTAGTGGCCGCACCTTTGCGCAGATTGTCGGACACCACCCATAGGTTAAGCGTTTTGGGCTGCGTTTCGTCGCGGCGGATGCGGCCCACGAAGGTGTCGTCCTTGCCGTGCGCGGTAAGTGGCATGGGGTACACGAAATTTTTGGGATCGTCCTGCAAAACTACGCCGTCGGCGTTGCTGAGGATTTCGCGTACTTCTTCCAGGTCGAACTCATTTTCAAACTCGATATTCAACGCTTCCGAGTGGCCACCCATAGTCGGAATACGTACGGCGGTGGCGGTGACGGCGATGCTGTCGTCGCCCATGATTTTCTTGGTTTCGTTGGTCATCTTCATCTCTTCCTTGGTGTAGCCATTGTCAAGGAAAACATCAATATGCGGTAGTACATTGAGGTCGATCGGGTGCGGATATACTTTCTTGACAGAATCATCGCCCTTACGCTCGGCGAATAGCTGATCTACGGCTTCCTTACCAGTACCTGTCACCGACTGATAGGTCGAAACGACCACACGCTTGATCTTATATTTGTGGTGCAAAGGATTCAGCACCAGCACCATCTGGATTGTGGAGCAGTTGGGATTGGCGATGATTTTGTCTTCGGGCGTCAGGGTATGGGCGTTGATTTCCGGCACAACCAGTTTCTTGTTCGGATCCATGCGCCAGGCCGAGGAGTTGTCCACCACAGTGATGCCCGCTGCGGCAAACTTAGGGGCTAGTTCCAGCGAAGTACCGCCACCAGCCGAGAAAATCGCCACGGCTGGCTGCGCTTTGATCGCATCCTCATAGCTGACTACCTTCACAGGTTTACCCTTGAACATGATTTCCTTACCAATGGAACGTTCAGAGGCCACGGGCAGCAATTCCGTCACCGGAAAATTGCGCTCAGCCAGTACCTTGAGGATTTCGCTGCCTACCAATCCGGTAGCGCCTACGACTGCGATTTTCATTTTTTTGAATTGATTTTAGTAAAAATTGGGAGCAAAAATACGAAAAAATATTTCGGTTATTGGATAAGCTCAACGCCCCCAACGGTACATCAGGTCGGGCGTCACGCAAATGTCCAGCTTCACATCCCAGTCGTCAACATCCTCGATTTCGTTGATAGGGTCAAAATAAGATAGTCCGATTTTCAGCGTATCGGGTCGGCACTGGGTTAGAAATCGATCGTAGTAGCCACCGCCGTAGCCCACGCGGTGGCCTTGTCGGTCGAAGGCCAGTAGCGGCACGAGTACGGCATCGATTGATTGTACTTTGATAAATTGTGAAGTTTCAGGATTGGGTTCTTCGATTCCCCAGCGGTTGTATAATAGTGTTGTTTCATCGTTCCAGACGTAGTTTTCCATTCGTCTAGTTCCAGGAATCATGCGCGGGGCAGCCCATTGAAGCATGGGTCGTTTTTCTTGCAAAATTTGGCGGATGAAAAGGGTATCGACTTCGTTTCTTTCGGGATCGGCGATGAAAGAGTGGAGGAGATTTATCTTCGGATTTTCAGATAGTATTTCCCCTAGCTGTGCGGCAATGCGGTCCTTGTCGGCAGGTTCTGCTGCTGCTCTTTTTTTGAGGAAAAGTTCTCTTGTCTCTTTTTTCTTCACTTTCTTGACCGCTGAGTACGCAAAGATTTACACAGAGACTACAAAGAAACTCTGCCGCACCGGCTAGTACCGGATCTCTGCTTGAAAACTCTGCAGTCTTTGCGGTTAGTCTTACTCACTCTTCCAAAATATTGTATTTAAAATCCAAAGGATCGAAATACTCGAACAAAGCCTCGATGAAGTTCCTGTTATTGAGGTAAAAATTCAAGAAGTTATCGTGACGCTCCTGCGCCGAACCGTCTGGAAAGAACGTGTCCAGCAAATTCTGCAACTGCCCGATCTCTATCTCATGCTTCCGCTCCTCGGCCCGCCGAATTCGCTTTTCCAACTTTTCCAAAGAATTAAACAGCCGCGCTCGCTCGGCTAACACTGCCTTTTCCATTGTCACATCCACGTCCAGCGCCTTGTTCACCACTTTGGCAAGCACCTCGGCGAAGGCATACTTTTCCAGATCCAGCGACAGCGTGTGCTCCGAAATCCGCTCGACCAGATCACGTTTCATCTGGTACTTCTCTTTGAAAATACCCTTGTAAGAAAGCCCTAGTTTCTCCATACGGTGGCGACTTGCCGTATTGACGTACAGGGCAAAATTACGCGGAATCAACATCGGGAAAGGCACCTTATAATGCGTAAAAACGTCCTTCAACTGCAACCAGTACGGCACCTCTGATGGTCCGCCAATGTAGGCCAGATTGGGTAGAATGATCTCTTCGTACAAAGGCCGTAAGACTACATTAGGACTAAATCGCTCAGGATGCTCGCTTATTTCCTGCCGCATTTCCTCGTCCGTGAATTCTAGATTAGTGTTCAAAACGTTGAAAGTACCTTCCTGTCGGATAACCCGCTCACGCAGCTCGTCAGTCAGGTAAAAAAGATTGATTTCCCGTGCGTGAACGGGCGTGTGGTAGCCCAGTTTTTCCAATCGCGCGGTCGTTTCTTCTACCAATCGGCTGGAGTTCTGGTTAAACAATTCATCTTCGACGACGGGCAGGAAATGCCTTTTCAGAGCCGCATCGTCGGCGTCGAGCGTTACGAGTCCTTCCGCGCCGAACAGGTCGTGCATATAACACCGGGCGGCGTCAGCCAGTGTTTTGTTTTCAAGATAAGCCTTCTCGAAAAGTGGCACCGATTCGGGCAAGGCGTTCAGCACGGTTTCCAACTCTTGTGGATTCAGTCGCCCTACCGCGCCGCTATGCTCGCCGGACCAGGTGTATTTTTTGCCAAAAAGATTGAAGGAAGCAATTTCTTCGAAGTCATGATCTTCCGACGCCATCCAATAAATAGGGACGAAATCGTAGTCGGGATAAGTTTCCTTCAAAGTCCGCGCCAGGTTGATCGTCGTGACGATCTTATAAATCACATACAGCGGTCCAGTAAAAATATTCAACTGATGGCCTGTGGTCACAGTGAAGGTATTTTTGTCCAGCAACACGCTGAAATCAGGTGCATCGGCGATTCCTTCGTACTGCTTCGTCAAAACCTCCACCAGCGTTTTTCGCTTGGACGAGTCGAAGTCCGCACGTTGATCGATTGCCTGAATAGCCCCATCGCGGCTGGGAAATACGTCGTAAAACTCTTCTAGTTCGGGTTTCTGATCGAGGTAATCCAGCAGGAGCGTCGGGAATTGGCTGGTATTTCGTAGCGCAGCGGAATGTAGTTTCATCAGATCGAATCAGAGTCGGTAGTTGAAGATGCAGTAGTTCGCAAAATAGTCGGTTTTTCAACCACTTGCTGTTTGGTAAAGTTTCGGATCCCACAAAGCTAAGCCCATTGACCTGGATTCCCCACAAAAAGGCCGACTCTGAAACAGAACCGGCCCTTATCAATTTTGAATTAGTGATTTGGTGAATGAGAGAATTAAATGCTGAAATGGCGAAAGCAACATTCACTCATTTTCTCATTCGCAATTAGAAAACGTACTTATTCTCAGCCAGCATGACGTCGGCAATGCGGCGGCGGGCATCTTTAAGGTTTATGGGGTCGATTTTGGTGAATCGTTTCAAGCCCATCAACATTACGCGCAGCTCATCTCCTTCGGCAAAGGAAGTAATGGCCGAGCGCCCTGCCGAGTTGATCTTGTCCACGGCATCGTGCAAGTAGACCATTGCCATGTCCTTTTGCAGGGCTACGGCCTCCTCGCCTTCAATGCCGATTAATTTCTCCACCCGGAGCAAGGCCGATTCGGCAACATAGATTTCGATGATCATATCGGCCACGTCCATTAGGATTTCTTGCTCGTGCGAGAGTTTCATCATAAACTTCTGCACGGCGGCTCCGGCGATCATTAAGGCAGCTTTTTTTAAATTTTGCAATACCTTTTTTTCTTTTGCAAAAGGTACGTCCTCGTCTTCAGACCCGAAATCGGGGATCGACATAATTTCCTTGCTCACTGCCTGGGCGGGTCCCATCAGGTCGATTTGCCCTTTCATGGCCCGCTTCAGAAGCATGTCCACGATGAGCAAACGGTTGATCTCGTTGGTGCCTTCAAAGATGCGGTTGATGCGTGAGTCGCGGTAAGCGCGTTCCATGGGGGCGTCGGCGGAGTAGCCCATGCCGCCGTAAATCTGCAAACCTTCGTCCACCACGTAGTCAAGTACTTCGGAGCCATGCACTTTGGTTATGGCGCACTCGATGGCGAACTGTTCCACACCTTTCAGCTTAGCATCAGCTTCGCTCATGCCACCCTCCTGCAAATCCGCGATGGCGTCGTCAATATTCTGTCCGGCACGGTAGCAGGCGGTTTCTGAAACGTAAATCCGCGTCGCCATTTCGCCCAGTTTGTGCTTAATAGCCCCGAAACGGCCAATCGAAATGCCAAACTGCTTGCGCTCGTTAGCGTACTTTACAGCCTGATCCAGCGAACCCTTGGCCCCGCCCAGCACAGCCACGCCGAGTTTGATGCGACCAATGTTCAAGATATTGACAGCAATCTTGAAGCCATTGCCTCGACTGGAAAGTAGGTTTTCGACAGGTACCTGGCAGTCGTTAAAAAACATCTGGCGTGTATCGGAACCCTTGATGCCCAGTTTCTTTTCCGGCTCATTCATGGTGATACCACCGTAGGTATTTTCTACCAGAAAGGCCGAGAGGTTTTTATCCGTCTCGCCATTTTCCTCAATTTTAGCAAAAACAATGAACAAGTCCGCAAATCCGCCGTTGGTAATCCACATTTTCTGACCGTTCAGGACGTAATGCTTGCCGTCCTCGGTCAGAATAGCTTTTGTTTTGCCGGAATTAGCATCAGAGCCTGAGTCAGGTTCGGTCAGGCAGTAAGCGGCCTTCCACTCACCCGAGGCAAGCTTGGGCAGGTACTTAGCTTTTTGCTCTTCGTTGCCATAGTACACGATAGGCAACGTACCGATGCCCGTATGTGCCGACTGTGCTACTGAGAACGAATGTCCCGTTCCCAAGCTTTCGGCCACCAGCATAGAGGTGTTAAAATTCATTCCGAAGCCGCCGAACTCTTCAGGTACCGCCGTTCCAAGCAGACCGAGTTCACCGGCCTTATCCATAAGCGAGGCCATTAGCTCGGGCGACTTGGCGGCGTCGATTTCGTCGAGGCGCGGGTGTACTTCGGTGCGCAGAAAATCGCGGCAGGTTTCGGCGATCATCTGCTGTTCTTCCGTGAATTCCTCAGGGATGAATATCTGCGAGGCATCGGTTTCTTTGATTAAAAATTCACCTCCTTTGATAGAAGACTGTTCTGCAACTGCTGCCATGATGTATGTTTTTGAGGTTTATTGAATAATCTAACTGGTAGTATGCATGCATACTATATTTTACTGTTGCAAATATAACGATTGCGGAAGTAGTATGCAAGCATACCATTTCCGCAAGATTCAGTTTTCGGAAATTTTCTAAGCGACCGTACTAATCTTACTTTTTCAAAACCTTGAAAAGGCGAAGTTCCTTACCCTCTGATTCTACGCGAACAAAGTGGATACCCGGAGCGATGGATAAGCCGGATAAGTTGATTTGGGCAATACTACCATACAGCGTAATCCATTTAGCTGGAATAGGCTGACGCTGACCGTTAGCGCTGACGAGGGAAAACGAATAGGTAGCGACAGGCTGTCCATCAGGAAGTTGAATGTTAAAAACACTCTCAAACGGATTAGGATAACCCGCCCACTCTTCGAGCGAGCGGCTGACTTGGCTGGAATCGCCGGGCGCAATGCTAAACTGGATATTGTCAACTAGCACTAATGAGTCCTTTCTGTAAGCTGATGCTGTAAGCGTGTAACCACCCACATACGGCGCAAAGCCCCCGTCCTCCGGGAAAAGGGCATGCGGGAAGCGGAAGGCCCTACTGCTGTGGCGGTAGGGGCCGCTCAGGTCAAAGTCGATCCGGTCGAACTCGAAGTTGCCGTAAGCGTTTACATTTAGCCGGGGCGGCAATGAACCCGCGCGCAACTCATCTCCTTCCTTTAAGGTCAAGATTCGCTGCCTTTCGATGAGGGTACCTGAGCGCATAAGGTCGAAAGTGATTTGGGGTATCTCAACGCGAATCAGCAACGGGGTTTCTACATACCCGCCGTTGTTGTCGTATGCTCGCACCAGCACGCGATACTCGCCCTGCTCGGTGGGTGTACCCGAGAACTCATTGAGCGAGAAATTGAGCCAGGCAGGAAGCGTTTGTACCGTAATCAGTGAGATATACCCGTCGCTGTCGCCAAAAATATCGGCGGGCAATGTGTAACGGAACGGCTCATTGACTTTGGTAAACTTCACGGGTAAAGTCTTCTGCACGTAAGGCGGATTGTTTAAGAACTGCGGCTCTACTACCTGAATGGTAAAGAACGTCTCCACGAAGGCATTCAGGTCGTCGTAAGCTTTAAGGGCGATGCGATATTCCTCAACTTTGGTGGGAAAACCCTTGAATTGGCCATCTTGAAAAGCGAGCCAGGACGGCAAAGTACCTACTTCGATGCGGGTCACGGTGCCGTCGGCGTCAGCAAAAAGGTCTTTGGGCAGCGTGAATTCAAAAGGCTTGTTGAGAGATGCTGTGACGGTCGTCAGGCTTTTCTTGACGGTGGGCGGCTTGTTGGCATTCTCGCGCGTGTCCACCCGAATAGTAAAGTAGGCTTCGGTAGCTCCGCCCTCGTCGTCAACGCCGCGTACCAGCAGCCGGGTGTCGCCCAGGGCGGTGGGCTTGCCGATAAGTTGCCCGTTCTCGTAGCGAAGCCAAGTCGGGAGGCCTGAAACCTCCATTCTGACAACGGTACCGTCGCGATCAGCAAAGGTATCCGTCGGTAGTTTATATGTAAAATCACTCGATACAGCAATGATCTGCATCGGCACGGGACTTAATAGGTAAGGTGGGACATTTTCGGCAGCCTTCCAGTACTCGGGCTGCAACAGGTCCTCGATAAGGACGACGCTCACCGGGCGGGGAGGCCCGTTGCCTCGGGCCTTCTGCTTCCAGGCACCATAGGCCAAGTCGTCCACGCTCTTGTCCACCGCCCGTGACAGGCGATAGGCGACCGTGTCGGAAGTCACGATCGGCGTCATGGGTTTGGGAATCCACTTATTGGCTGAGTTCCTGATCACATCCCTCATCGCCGCTATATGTCCAGTGGTAGACAGCACAAAAGCTACCATCTTGGCTCCGCTCTCGAAACATTCGTCGATCTGCTCGTAGAATTCGCTGCTTGGCAAGTAGTCAGCGTAAAAAACCTCGTTCATCACCCATTGGTCGGGCCGGATGCTGCCGCGGATGATGTCCATTGTCCAGCGGTGGTCGTAGCGCGCATCGTCGTGTATTTTCACCCCATCGGTCTTTTCCCCAAGGTCACGAAAAGCCAACGTTCCGCGCACCCCGCTCACTGCATCGCTCACCGCCCCGAATTCATTGATATAACCAATGTTTTTATCTACGTCCTTAATAGTTTTGATCATGCGATCATTGAACTGCTTCAAGGCCAAATGCCGAAAAATATACCAATCTTTGCCTCGCCGTCCGAAGAAGGATTCCTTCGGTTCCCAGGGTGTCACCGGGGGAAGTACCTCCTCAAAAGTTTTATACTCAGCTCCCCAAAGCAGGTTGAGGCGGATGATTTTCTTGTACTTCTCCTGTAGCCACGTCCTGAAACCCTTTTTGTAAAAATCAGAGTAGTCGAAGATCGAGAGGTAGTTGTCGAGGTATTCGCCCTTGGGCGGAATATTGATCATATGGTAGCCCGCCTCCTGAGTGGGGGTAGTGACGACCGAAAAGAAAATCAGGTTGTTGTCCTTCTGCAGGTACTTGTAACGTTCCGTGACCTGCCTGACGAAGTCGGCGGCCAGCTCGACCGACGGCTGGTGCAAGTAGCTGAATGAAGTGGCGTCGTAAGCCTCACGTAGGGGATATTGCTTGTAGTCTTTCATGCTTTCGGCCTCGGTCCAGAACCCCTTCAGATCATTCCGGTTGCGGCCTATCATCACGCGGATCGCTACTTTTAGTCCGAGCTTCGTGGCGAGCTGTACCTGGCTGTCGTATCGGTACCAATCGCCGGGTTCCGATGGTGATTTCCGGTATACTTTATCCCAATGAACGGTAAGCAGCAGTGAGTTTACCCCGGCATCGGCTGCCTGCCGAATCACTTCCAACTCGAAGTCTTTTTCCTGCGAAAGATTTAATTGTAGCAGAGAAAAGTAACGTTGTGTGTTGCCAGGAGCCAGTGGCGCCTGAGCTGCAAGGTTACCAGAGGCCAAAAATCCGGCCAGCCACATACTCAACCACATGACACATTTTGACCGTTCCCCCATTATTCTATCGTAAACCATCCCCATGTTTTCAGCAATAAAACTACCCTTTACTACCCACCCCAAACCGGGGAGCATGTCCTAACAACGAATCATCCGTCGTTTTCTGAAACAAATTTGAAAAAAAGTAAAAAGAGGGATTTTACGGAATATTGGATTAAAGGTAAGAGAAACCTGGAAGGCTCACAAATGTTCGTGAAAGGTCCCGATAATTCGTTCCCATTCGGCCATTCCGAGTTCGGAGCCGAATTCAGCGGCTCTTTCCCGGGCGCGGGCAGGGTCGAAGAGGGCGCGGTGCTGCCGCCAGTGCTGCATCGCCTGGGCAAATGCTCCGATGTCTAAGTTGGGGACCACCGTCCCGATTCCTTCCACGACAAACTCAGCCGGCCCGCCCGAATCGAACGCGACGATGGGCTTGCCCAGCCAAGCTGCCTCCATCATCACTAAGCCCAGCGGCTCCTGTCGGGAGGTCAGCATGAAGCCGTCGGCGGCGGCAAGGTGGTCGAAATAGTCCTCCTTCTTGGCACCCACGAGATGAATTTTGGTAGTTTTACTTTGCTGGCAGCGTTTTTCGGTCAAATATACCATGCCGTCAGGAGAGGATTTTCCCACCCACACCAAGTGCACCGTCGGGTCGTCGATGGCCGCCGCCAGGTCGGGCAACAGGTCGAAGCCCTTGCGCTCGGAGGTAGTGCCGGACATGATCCAGACAAAATCGCCCGGCTGCACGCCCCATTCTAGGCGGAGGGCTTCCGCCCGCCCGGGCGACGGGTCGATTTCTTTCAGGTCGATGAAGGAGAGTAGTTTCTTTACGGATGTGCCACCAGAGGCGCGGAGGTTGCGACAAACTACCTCGGAGCAACCGATCAGCAAGTCGGAATCCTGCACGATGCCGTGATAGTCCTGACGCCCCACAAAAGCCAGCATGTGCGAAAGCTCGTGAATATGGCTGACGACGGGAATCGAGTGCTTGCGGGCCGCCTGAACTACCTCGCCTAGCATGACGGTGTTGACGTACCAAAAGTCGGCTTTGAACTCGCGGACAAGCTTTTCCAGAAAACGATCCATAGGGTGAAAACCCAGGTGAAACGACACCCGCTGAGCCAGGGTGTAACGGCCCGGCCCAATAAACACCGGGATGTTGGCGGGCACTTCCGTGAGCAGCTCGCCGTCGGCAAAGCTGACCAAGCCGGCTTCGTACTTTTCGGGGTCGAGGTGCCGGAGAATGTACAGGAGCATCATCTCGGAACCCGTGCGCGTGGCGTAGGGCGTAAAAAACAGAATCCTGGTGCGTTTTTTCAAGGGGTGGATTGTAGATCTATATTCTCTGATTCTTTGATCTTGTACAGATGTTTTTTGTTGAATAATGTTTTGAAAAAATACTTTAACAAAACACCGTTTTTTTTGATAAAAATACGCTGGGTGCGTAGTTCGGCGAAGGGATTACCGTGTTTCCGCACATTGACGCTCATCTTCCAGACCATGATAACGGGTATCATCAAAAGGTTGGAAGCGATCGAAAATAAATACGCCCCTGTCCCGTACTGTTTCCTGATCCACAGAAAGTTCGATACCTGCATCTGCGTGCTGAAACGGTTGATCCAGGAAATGCTGGTACGTCGGAAAGGATTGTTGTTTTCGAGATGAATAAAAGTGCAGTCTTTGAAGTAACATAGCTTCCCTACTTTGCCCAGCCGCCCCGACCACTCCACGTCCTCGCCATACATGAAGAAATCTTCATCAAATCCCCCCGCTGCGTTCACCACTTCCCGGCGCACCAACACGTATGCGCCTGTCAGCCAATCATGCTGGTCAGGATCATCGTAGTGGGGTTCGGGAAGTAGTTTATTGATAACACGCTGTAAGAAGTCCGAAGGTGGGACGATGAAAAAAGTTTTCCTGAACTCGTTGAAACTTCGATAAAAAGGCATGGGCGTACCGTCGGCATAATACTGCAAAGCTCCACAGGCCGCGACGTCAGGGCGGATGTCCATTCGTTGTACACAACGGCTAATGACATCGTCAGTCAGCAAGGTGTCGGCATTGAGCAGCAGAAAGTACCTTCCCTCGGCTACTTTCATGCCCGCATTATTGGCCCGGCCAAAGCCCGAGTTGTAGGTCATGTCGATCCATCTGACTTCGGAATGCCGACTAAGCACCTGATCCTTACCGCCTCGCTCGGGGTCGTTGTCTACGACGATAACTTCAAAAGTAACCTCCCTCGTATATCTGTAAACAGTCGCCAGACAATCCAGAATAAGCTGCGGAGTGCGGTAGTTGACGATGATTATAGAGACATCCATGCAGTATGGTGGAGGGGCGATAGAGGGTGCAAAAGTAGAAATTCTGCGCTTAAATCTTTGCACGCTCCTTCCTGATTACACTGCGCGCACCATTATCATCTGATGCTAAGCCCGGTGAAAGTTTTTTTAACTTGCGGCTTTTTGAGGAATGGCGCCAGCCAGCTCGGATCCCGTTCCTCCTTTGGGAAACTGAATTCGATCCTGCTTTTCTTCTGACACGAGATGAACCATCTGCTATACCATGACCCGTATTTGTTTGAGTATTTCGGGATTGTAGTCTTATTAGTGATGTTGCTCGGGGTTTCTTTTCTTTTCGCTAAAGCCCAAGCATTACAAAAGTTCCTTGGCTTGGGCTTGGTACTTTGTCCGATCGTTTACTTTTACCTAATTGTCGATGCCCACCTCGTCAATGTTCCCTTCATCGACGACTATCTGCTCCTGGAAACGGTTCAGCAGTTCAAAACCGAACAAAATTTTCTCGAAGCTACCAAAATTCTCTTCACTCAGGTCAACCAACACCGCTTCGCCTTCGAACGATTGGTGATGCTGACGCTGGTATTTTTTACAGGTACTGTCAACCTCAAAGTCCTGATTACTCTTGGTAACCTATTCCTGCTTGGCATTCTGTATCTTTTTTTCCTGACTTTTAAGCAGGAGCGAGTAGCCTGGTACTATTTCTTGCCCGTTCCGTTTGTGCTATTTAATCTCACGTACTACGAAAATGCTTTCTGGGGTATTGCGGCTATCCAAAACACACCGCTGCTCTTTTTTGCTTTTCTTTCCGCTTACGGACTGAGCCGTTCCGACCGACTCGGCTGGTGGATAGGAGCCGTTTCTGCCTTAGTGGCCACATTTGTGAGTGGAACAGGCATGCTGGCCTGGGTAATCGGGGCAATCATCCTGTTTTTTCAAAGAAAATACAGATCAATTTTCCCATGGTTGGGATTAGCCATCGGATGTATTAGCTTCTATTTCTTATTTGATTACCAATTTATTGTCTCAGCTACTACGGACAAGCCCTGGCAACACCCCATCTTCAACGGCTTGCTGATGCTGGGTTTTTGGGGAAATGCGCTTTACCTCGACATCCCCCACGCGATGCAGCAAGCCTTTTACCCCGACATGATGGCTTGCGTCTATCTGGGCTTATTCATTGGGATAGTGTTTCTCGGCTGGACGGTGCGATTTTTTATCAGTCGTAAAATAGTAAGAAGCTATTGGTTTGTGTTGGGCGCTTTGCTGTTCGGTTTAGGAACGGGGGCCATGTTCGTGCTGAGCCGCCCAATGAATCAGTACTTCATGTACGGCGGCAGCATTTTTTCACGCCGCTACATGATTTTTGGAGCTGTGCTACTGGCGGTAGCTTACCTCGCATTGATAATACTAACCAGGAGGCTGCGCTACGTGCAGCCTGTAGTCCTGGCTCTTGGGATGCTGGGTTTCGTCGTACTCAATTTCCAGAGTTATCATACTTCCATCGTCCATCTTCGCCAACAACACGACGAACTACTGCTCGATGCTTACTACTGGAAGAACTACACCACATTCCTTACGGAAGGCGATAATTTTGGCGACAAGCCCTTTTGGAACCACCCCACTCGCATGAAAGAACTGATTAGGGCCACAGAAAGCAGCGGTTTGAGCAGATTGTACGCGTCTGACAAACTACCCTCTCCTGCCAAACTCCGGTCTCAAACCCGCGATAAGTCGGGGGCTTTCAAAGGTGATTTTGCGGCCAAAGCCATGTCTCAGATTGCTGAGAATAACTACCCAGCCGAATATCTCGAATTTTATGTGAGAGAAAAATCAGAGCGAGTTCCAACTAATTTCCTGCTGATATCGAACCAACATGTCCTGCCCTTGCCCGCCCTTCCTATACCTCATTCTTTGGAAAACTTTTTGAAGAAGAGAAGTTATTACGACTCAGAATTACGGTATGGCATGTACCGCAGTAAACTACCCTCAGGCCAGTTTGAAGTCTGGCTGATGTCGAGCGAGGCACCTGAAAGCAAAAACTGGGACTTGCGCTTTACAGGGAAGCGGATAAGTTTGTCAGCAGATTAGAGTCAAGAGGAGGCAAGAATGTATTCGTCGAATACTTTTCCTCCCTCCTCCCTTCCTCCCCTTTATTTGACCTTCAACACAAAATCTAAATTCACATCATCGCTGCCGGGGCCGGGGGTGCCGTCTTTTTGGGCCTTGTTACTGACAGGTGGCTGGTGGCGGAGCTGTACTTTGAGTTTGCCCGTACCAGCGGCACCGGTAAGTACCATGCCCGTCAGGCCAATCGGGAGTTGGTTCGCGTCTTTATCGCCATAGGTGTATTTCAATAAGTTGGCCGGTGTGGCCGTGTAAACCAGCAAGTGTTCGGCTGCTTCTTCCTTTACTTCCTCGCCTATGTCTTCAGCCGGGTTCTTGCTTTCATCCAGCAGCTTTATCTTCAAAGTGTAAATCGTGTTCGCTTGCAGCGAAATGGTGTCGAACTTTGTCGGTGGATTGCCCCCATCGCCATCCACATCGCGATAAGTGAATGTCTGAACGGTTGGAAATCCGGAACTTTCAGGCGTAAACTCTAACTGCACGGTTGTAATCAGCTCGTTTTCGTCGTCAGGTGTGATGTCCTCAGCACTTTTACACTGCGTCAACAGAACTGCCAGACCCAGCAGTGATGCGAGTGCCCATTTTCTGTTCTTTCTCATTTTTAACATGGTTAGCTATGGTAAACAAAATATTAAGTAGGTAAAACGTTAAAAAACATACCGCGCCCGCAGCGACACATTGCGTCCCATGTCGTCGGCGTAGTAGCGAAAGCGGTTGAGGTAGTCGCGATAGGCAGTATCTAAAATGTTTTCCGCCGTCAGAGTCAGTTCCAGTTGGTTCATTTCAGAAATTGCCAGTTTGCCGCTCAATTGCGCATTCCACAGCGAATAGCCCGAAGGTGGCGGGGCGAAATCGCCGCCGGGCGGAACCCGCCGCTGCTCCCCGACCCAGCGGTTGCCAACGGCAAAGAATATTTTCTCCCAGCGCCCTTTATCTCCCCAGGTGTATTTTAGCTGATTTTCCCAGCGGTTGGCAGGGATCATCACCAGGTAGGCATCGTTGCGGACATCGCTCACGCGCAGGTACGTGAGTTTGCTCATCCAAGACAAACGACCGTTTAATTTCCAGTCTGCCGAAACATCGATCCCCTGAAACGTGGCGTCGGTTTGGGTGTATTTGAAAAAGGGAAAAGCGCCGCGTACCGTCAGAATGGGTTCGGGCTGGGGCTTCAGGTAAATATAATCCCGGATGTGGTTGTAGTACCCGCCCACTTCCATTGTCAGGCGGTCACTGGCGTAGCGAACGCTGGCGACGGTGTTGAGAGCCTTTTCCGGTATAAGGGTGGCGTCGCCTCGCTCATAGGCTGCCGCACCGTGATGGACGCCGTCACTAAACAATTCGCTCACGTTGGGCGCTCGCCAGGCCGTACCGAAGTTAAGCAGCACCGACCAGTGATCATTCAGGTTGCGCCCGGCTCCGAAAGTACCCGAGGCATTGTAAAAGTTAAAGTGGTCGGTAGTTTTGATTCGGTTGACGAAACGATAGGTAGTGAGGTCGCGGTAATCGTAGCGGAGGCCCGCCTCCAATTCCCAGCCGTTGCTCACGAGCCGCTCGATGGCAAAGAGGCCTATGTTCCACTGGTCGAAGTTAGGAATTAGGGGCCGGCCGTCCATGAGATTGTACTGGTACAAGGTACTTACGCCGATCTGCCCGGACAGTTTCCCCGCCAGTGGTTTGTGATCCCAAATAATGTCGTTGGTCAGCGTCGTGAGCCGGAACGAAAGTTCGGGGCGGTTGAGTGCCGCGAGCGAATCGTTGCGCGGAGCGTGGAGATCGTATTCCAGACGATTGTCGTATTGGTAAGCCGAAATCCATTTCAGGCGGTTGCCATCAGGAAAGTGGTAGTGCATCTCGCCTTTGAGCAGGTTGTGGGCTACATCTTGGTATGGACGGTTGATTATATAGCTAAAATCAGACTTGATGAGCGGCTCACTACTTTGGATCACGTTCAGCAAGTCCGTCACGCTACCGATGTGCGAACCCGAGAAAATACCGAGCTTGGTTTTAAAATGACTGTAATAAATTTCTGCACCGAAGCCCTTGTGTCGATAGCCCGCCGCCAGTGAGAAATTGCGTTCAGCGCTCCCCGTATTGTCCAGGAAGTAGTTGGGTGTTTGGATGTTGCCGCCTCGCTTGAGCGTTCCCTGCGCTCGCCAGCCGAAACCGCTGAGCCCCTTCACGCCGCCTTGCAAGGTAGCTGAAGCCGCGCCCTGCCTCCCGTTAGAAAAAGCGGCTGCATTGACTTCGCCGCGGAGGGGTTTGTCAATGGGCAACTCCTCCGGCTCTACGAGAACTACACCGCCGATGGCGTCGGAACCGTAGCGGACACCCGCCGCGCCCTTGACGACCGACAGCCTCGTAGCCACGAAGGGGTCGATTTCAGGTGCGTGTTCCGAACCCCACTGCTGGCCTTCCTGCCGGACGCCATTGTTCATGATGAGCACCCGGTTGCTGTGCATCCCGTGGATGACGGGCTTGGCAATGGACGAGCCGGTTTGCAGCATCGAAACGCCCGTGATCCCGCTCAGGCTTTCGCCCAGCGACTGTCCGCGCGTCCGGGCCAAGTCACTGCCTGTAAGAGTAGTGAGCGGTTGCGATATGGGCGCGTCAGTACGGTGCGCAGTGATTTCGACGTCTTTCAGGTGAATTTCTTCTTCAGCCAAAGAAAAGTCCTCCTCGTGACCTTCGGTAAGATTGACTGTGTCGCGGCGCGACTGGTAGCCCACAATCCGGCACTCTATCTCGTAGCGGCCGGGGCAAAGTCCCGTGAACTGGTACCGTCCATCAGCATCGGTGAAGACGCCTTGATTCGACTGCGTCAACAACAGCGTCGCCCCTACTACTGGTTGACCGCTATGGTCATCCCGAACAGTACCTTTGATAAAACAATGGCAGTCTGGTTTTTGAGAAAATGAATTAGCAGAAACAAACAGAAAAAGCAAGCCCATCAGCCAAGCTGTTGGTAGCGTTTCTTTCACGAATTTATTCCTCTTTGACATCATCCGTTCGTGATGATTACAGTTTGTTTACAGTCACAACGGGCAAAAGTAAAGCTTTATGCAACAATGTTGCAAATAATTAGATAAAGTTCTTTTCCTGATGCTACCCTTTCCTGGTTTCCTACCTTTGCGGGCTATTACCACATAAATCTGATCTGCATGGACTATGTTTTCCTTATAAAATTAACCCTCATGCCGTTGCTCATCGCTGGCGTCACACTTTCCGTTCGTCGTTGGGGAGCAGGACTGGGCGGCTGGATTGGTGGCTTTCCCTGGGTAGCGGGGCCAATTTCGTTCTTCATGGCTTGGGAGCAAGGTTCTACTTTCGCCGCTAATACCATTCCAAGTGCCCTCATGGGAGCGATTGGAACATTTTTCTTTGCTTATTTTTACGCGTCCCTTTCTCGCCGCTGGTCGTGGCTGCCGACTTTACTGGCGAGTTATGGGGCATTCTTTGTGGTGGCGATCATCGCGTTTTACTTTACTCCCCCGCTGCTTTGGGGGATTGTCATTTCGCTTTCTGTCCTGTCCACCGTATTGTATTTCTTTCCGAAACCCAGCCAAGCCGATGTCCCGCCACGCCAGCCACGCTTCGACATTCCACTCAGAATGCTGGTTGCTACGCTTTTTGTTCTAATCCTGACACAGGCCGCCGAGCGATTAGGGCCGGAATGGAGCGGGATTCTCACGCCTTTTCCCATTATGACCTCAACGCTAGCTGTATTTACCCACGCACAACAGGGTTCCACCGCCACTATTCGGATTATGTATGGACTGCTGCTGACGGGCTACGGCTTCCTCACTTTCCTGGTTGGGGTACACTGGCTGGTACCGCTGTTGCCCATTGGCTGGGCGTACCTGATCTTGCTCGTCGGGACGCTCGCGCTGAATGGTGCGACGATTCGACTGATCAGGTAGTTAATTTGATTATCAATAAGTTACTGACAATTACAGAGGTTGACTTGATCGGCATGGATCGAAGTTGAGCGGCATCACGAACTGATTTATAATTTGTCTCAAAACAAGAAAGCCCTCACTCAAAGAGTGAAGGCTTTTCCATACTATACACACACTAAAACTTCTTGAATTTCTTCAAATATCTTGAATTCAGACGAGGATGCTGCGGGTGAGCAGTTCGCCGAAAATATTGGCTCCCAGGGTTTTGATGGGGTTCCTCACCACCGGGGTCGAGAGATAATGCTTCATATCAGCAGTGATCTCAAATGTTTCGTAAGCCGAACGGTCAAAGAGCAGGTAGTTGCTTTCCAATTCGAAAATCCGGTAGCGACTTTGGTTGAAACGGTAATTCGCTTTCCTGTTCAAATTATACGTTGTCGTCGTATTACTTTCAGGCCTGATAACCATCGCATTATGGATGTATGTCCAGCCTTCCCACTGATCAGGGTATTTTTTAATATACCCGCCAAAGTACTTATAAATGGCTCTCAGTGAACGTTGGCTGAATTCTTCACGGCCTTCGTTTTTCTTTATCGCAATCGGCTTCCCAATGCGTAACACATTTTGCAAGTTCTGCTTCCGGTACTGCACGATGGGCAGAATTGGTACACCGGACAGATAACTGGCGTAGGGAATTCCCTTGCGCACTTTGATCTGCTGGTTCAGAAAATCAACGACCGTTTTATGTTCCTCGCCCGATCCGGTATCGCCGTCGATGTAAACGAGTAGCGAACGTCCGGCTTTTAGTTCGCGGGTCATCTGTAAGAGAACGCGGGGATCTTCGGCGTTGAGTATATTGACCTTGCTGGGCGTTTGGAAGGTATCGTGCATGTTGGTGCAGTATTCCTTAAACTCGGCCCTTTTCGTTTCAAAAATCTCCTGGCGCACCAAGGTAGAAAACTGGTAGCCTTTGCGAAGCAGCGCGTTGGCGATCAACCGATACGAGCCGATGTGGAACGTACAAAAGATGAACGGCTTTTTCGGATTATTGATTAGCGACAAATCGCCTTCCAGGGCCGAAACATCACTCAGGTGCATTAGCTGCCGATCAAACTTTTCGAGTGATAGGTTACGTAGCAGGTTCGTATACAGACTTTCGTGTTCACTTTCCCTAACCTGGGGCAGGAAATTGGTTAGATTGGCCGAAAACAGTCCCGATCGTACACAATACCCTTCATCTCTCCGCATATCAACTTTATCGAAGGCAGCGATGCACTCCTGCGCTACCTGCTGGTAGGATGTCAGTGTTTTTGCTTTCATGATCAGCGGTATTTACGGATGGGAATGGTTTTTACAGAGAGATGGATAAGCCCTTTGGAGCTACGGCAACTGCTCCATCAAAACATGACTTATCTCC
>NZ_JBGSXF010000078.1:0-3817 GCF_041751555.1 Persicitalea sp.
GCATCTGGCTGCCCACCGCGCTAACAATATCCTATTGCTGAATCGGTTTGTGCCGTTTCGCTTCATTTTGTTCAGCGGACTGTTTTACTACAATTTCCGGTCGTTAGCCATCAAACGGGTCATGTTTTACACCCTGATTGCATTCATTCCCTTTGCGCTGCTGGATATCTATGCCAGCAACCGCAATCTGTCGGATTTACACAATCATTTGGTTGGACGCTACTCGCAGGTTGTGGAGAGTGCACTCATCATTTTATGGGTACTTCTCTATTTTTACGAGATAATCGATACGCTGAAGGTAAGCAACATTCTCACCTACCCTTTCTTTTGGGTCTGCGCTGGATTGCTGATTTTTTATTCCGGCAACATTTTTTATTTCCCATTCTGGTATTACACCAATAAATGGGAAAACAATTTGCGGTTGGGCTGGATTGAAGACATCCCTTACATCGTTGAACTTATTTCGCTGTTCTTATTTTCCGTCGGCATCTGGCAAAATCGCTCTCACCATGACAGAATTTAATCCTGAACAAGTCAGGTTTGCGATCATTATCGCTACCCTGGTGATGCTGATGATGGCTATTTTCGCTATTGTCTTCGTAATCTATTATCAACATAAGCGCCTGGACCAAGAGAAGAAACTGCGCGATGTGGAGAAAAGCTATCAACGGATACTACTGGAAACGGCGCTCCGCTCCGAGGAAAGCGAACGGCGGCGCATTGCGCAGGATTTGCACGACGACATCGGCACTATGTTGTCGCTGACCAAGTTGAGTCTAAATCAGCTCGCCAAGCTACTTTATAAAGATGAATCTCGCTTAGCCCCTATTCAGCCCGGTGCGGCTCACCTGAATACTCCTCGCGCCGAATTAACCCTAAACAAGGCCCAGTCGCTCGTGGAGGAAACCATTGTCCACGTCCGGCGCATCACCCGGGACTTGGTTCCTACCACGCTGGATCAGTTTGGTCTGGTGGCTGGTATCGAAGAGTTCATTCATCGTATGGACGACAGCTATGCCCTATCAGTACATTTCCACTGTGAGGGTGAGGACATCCCCCGGCAGTCCCCAAAGGTGGAGCTGGCTCTCTATCGTATCATGCAAGAGCTCGTCAACAACGCTATCAAGCACGCCAATTGCGACGAGATCGTGATCGGTCTGCATCTCAGGCAGGGCAAAATCGAGCTGCAGGTAACTGACAATGGCAAAGGATTTGACGCAACTACTGTTGAAGCGGGTGGCCAAGCCGGGTTGGGGTTACGCAATATCGAGAGCCGACTAAGTGTCATTAACGGCGAAGTGGACTATCAGAAGCTCGATATCCGGGGTTCGAGCGCAAAAGTGCAAATTCCTGTTGAGCCACAACGTAGTGAAAAGCCCGAGCCGTTGCATCCTTTTAGAAGGACGATGGTGAAGGGTTGAAAATAGTTGCTTTTTTTGACGTAGAGTCGAACTCTTTAACATAATGTTTCCAACATACTAAAAGAACTATGCTTCATCTCGCTATTGCTGACGATCATGAACTGTTTCGCAAAGGATTCATTTCTATGTTGAGTGGCGTGGCTGACTTTGCGTTTATTCACGAAGCAGCCAATGGGCAGGAACTGCTAGACATGGTGGCGATCAAGGTGCCTGACATCGTTATGATGGACTTACAAATGCCCGTCATGGATGGCATGCAAGCCACAGAAATCTTGCTGGAAAAACATCCTGAGGTGAAGATAATTGTAGTTTCAATGTACGATGAGGATCGCTTCGTTATGCACATGCTTGAAAAAGGAGTACACGGCTACCTGCTCAAAGATACTTCCCCCGACGAGGTAGAGAAGGCAATTCGTCGCGTAGCTGAGGAGGGGTTTTATTACAGCGACTTCGTGTCGAAGGCCATGCACCGCAAGATGGTGGCACGCAGTTCTAACAAACAGCCCTTTTTCCCAAACGCCCGTAATGTGGGGCTATCCAATCGAGAGCAGGAGGTTCTGCAACTACTTTGCGACGGCCTTTCCACGGTTGATATAAGTGAAAAACTATTCATCAGCACGCGCACGGTTGAAGGTCACCGTCTTCGCATTCTTGAAAAAACCGGCACCAAAAACACCGCCGCCGCCGTGGCTTTCGCCTATAAAAATCATTTGATTTGATTTTTATAAGGCACAAAGAGGCAAAGTTCCAAAGGCACAAAGAGTTAGTGTGCGTTGTCTTTTATCTTTTGGATTAGGCTGGATAGCATTCTTTCAATTTCGCGGCTTTGGGGATGTAATAGGTCGTAATGGTCCTTTGGTATGTAATTTAAATTAAATGCTATCACTATTTGAGTCTGAACCTCGTAAAGCGAACCGATAGATATTTGTAAAAATCGAACATAATCGCCTGTACTTCTACGGCCATAACCTTCGGCAATGTTGCTAGGTATTGAAATTGCTGACCGACGAATTTGGGAAGTTAAAGCAAACTGCTCAGCGTTCGGAAACGATGAACTAGCTTTATAAATACTTGTCACAAATACCATAGCCTTCTGCCAAACCAATAAATCACGATACGTATTAATCATTCGAAGGTTCTCTATTCTCTAACAATGCATTAACCCCGCTTTGTGCCTTTGTGCCTTTATGCCTTTGGGACTTTGTGCCTTTTTTACTTCCGCCTAAAATACTGAAGCGATACACTCTGGGCGTTGCGCTTTTCGCTGAGCGTGTAGTACCCTTTCATTTCACGGTCGAAGCAGACGGCCTCGCCCTGCGGTTCAAGAGCGTACGGGACGGGTTTGTTCGCCTCACGCATCAGCGTTTGCCCGATGGTTTCCCCGGACTTCCTTTTCCAATAGTAGATGTTGGTGTAATTGCGAACCAGAACCTCCTGTCCATCTGCCGAGATATCGCCGCCGGTGGCCAGCAGTAGCGCCGGGATTTTGCCAACGTGTTCGAGGGTAGTGGTTCCGTCAGTGGATTGCGGGTAAGCGAATCGGTAAAGATTGGCGCTTTCCAGCTCTTTTGAAACTACAAACAGGTCTTTCGTGACCGGGTCGAATAGCAGCGTTTCGGCGTCGGGGTTGTTGTTGGGAAAGCGGAATCGGAGTTTTGCGATTCTGTCCGCCGCGAAGCTTTCGTTCGGGTTATTTAACTCGGGGATTCGAATAATGGTGTGCGTGCCGGGGTCTGGGTGGACATCGTTGATCCCGATGTCGCCGACGTAGAGGTAGTTCACGTCCTTTTCGGGCCCTCCCCCCACCGCAATATCCTCCCAGTCGTAGTTTGCAATGCCGGGTGGCCGATAGCGGCGGACCTCCTTGCCATCGTGACTCAGCAGTAACAGTTCGGCGGGGCTACCCGAATCCTCATGCGTCCACAGATAGCCCGCAAAGTTGCGGCTGTCGGCCAGGCCTGATGCCTCGTCCATCTGGCCAGGTGCCACCGGAAATCGGTCAGGGACGATAGCGAACTGGTCGGACCTCTCGCTGCCCGGATCGGGGGCGGGGTCTTTTTCCCAGCAAGCGGTAAGGCAGCCAAGTAGTAACAGTAAGGAAAAGCGGACGGAGGCGGACGATTTCATAGCAAGGGGATTCTAAATAGATTTGGTAAAAATACGTACTTTTGCCCCGCAACTGCCCGGAGAGCCGGATAAAATTGAATTATTTTTAACCATGCTGAGAACGCACAATTGCGGCGAATTACGCTTAGAACATATAAATCAAGAAGTTACTCTCTGTGGTTGGGTCCAAAGAAGCCGTGACAAAGGCGGTATGCTTTGGATTGATCTAAGAGACCGCTACGGCATCACGCAGCTGCTTTTCGAGGAAAGCGACGCCAGTGAGGAACTAC
>NZ_JBGSXF010000079.1:0-7625 GCF_041751555.1 Persicitalea sp.
GAGGTGCTGCTGTTCAGTCGCGGAGCTAACATTCAGGAAGCCGTCATACTGGAGAAGATTTTTAGCCGGTGGAAAAGTCGGGCGCAACCTGCTGAAGACGTAGCCGCCGAGCTGAAAGCTCTGCTGGACAGCCCGGATACAGCGCCGGAGCAGAAGTTGCAACTGCTGCTGGACAATTGCCTGGTCGGACGGCGGACGATTCTGATTTTAGATACCTTTGAGGACGTGCAGACGGATGCCGACGGCGCCCAGCAGCAAGCCATCGTGTCGGAAACCCTACGGGCATTTATCCGCCACCTCCTGCAAAATAGCCCGCCCGACTGCCACGTGCTGTTCACGACCCGCTACGCCATTACGGGTCTGGATGGGCTAGTGACTCACCTGAAGCTGGATAAACTGACCTATGCTGAGCAATACCGGTACCTCAATTTCTCTCCTACGCTCCGCCAGATTCCGCTGGCCGAGCGGGATCTGCTCCATCGTCGGTTCGATGGGCACCCCCGCGCTCTTCAGTTTTTGGAAGGGCTTCTTGCCAAAGCCCCCGCAACCGACCTGTCCACGTTGGTTAAGCAGGCGGAGGGGCAAATCTTTGAAAACTTACTGCTGGGGCGCATCTACGACCGGCTGACGGCGCAGGAGCGGGAGGTATTTACCGTAGCCTCGGTCTTTTCCAACCGCAGCACGCAGGCAGCCCTCGGTGCGGTACTACCCATAGATCCGGCTGCCTTAGCTCCCGTAATAACGGCTTTGCGTGACTGGTCACTTTGTTTTTGGGATGAGACCGCCCAGGTCTTTGAAGTACACGCCCTGACCCGGGAATGGATGCGCAAACAGGGCCACCCTACACTTGATAGGTTTAAAACGATATCGCACCAGCTAGGGGTCTATTACCAGGAACAACCTACCTGGGAGGATGAAATTCTGGCAAAAGGCTATTTCGAGCAAGCCGAAGCCTGGGAGGAATACGCTGATACTGCTTTCAGGTTAGAGGATCATTACCGGCTCATTGGTTTGTATCCGTTAGCCCGGGATTTAAATGTGGAAGTACTTGAACGAAATATCTCACTTAGGATCAATGCCCATGCGCGAAATTCGTTAGGTGTAGTTCATTTTAGTCAGGGCCAGTATGCGCAGGCATTGACCTATTACCAGCAGAACTTAGTAATCGCTCAAGAGATTGGCGACCGGAGCGTTGAAGGCGCGATGCTCAATAACATTGGCAGCATATACAGCAGGCAAGGGCAGTATATGCAGGCACTGACCTACTATCAGCAGAACTTAGTAATCGCTCAAGAGATTGGCGACTGGAGCAGTGAAGGCGTGGCGCTCAATAACATTGGCAGCATATACAGCAGGCAAGGGCAGTATGAGCAGGCGCTGACCTACTACCAGCAGAGCTTAGCCATTGCTCAAGAGATCGGCGACCGAAGCAGTGAAGGCGCGACGCTGTCCAACATTGGCGACATCTACCGCAGGCAAGGGCAGTATGAGCAGGCGCTGACCTACTACCAGCAGAGCTTAGCCATTGCTCAAGAGATCGGCGACCGGAGCGTTGAATGCAGAAGGCTCAACGATATCGGCTTAATCTACAAAAGGCCAGGGCAGTATGAGCAGGCGCTGACCTACTACCAGCAGAGCTTAGCCATTGCTCAAGAGATCGGCGACTGGAGTAGTGAAGGCGTGACGCTCGGCAACATTGGCATAATTTACCTCGATCAAGGGCAGTACGAGCAGGCCTTGACTTACTTAGAACTGAGCTTAGCCAACGCTCAAGAGATCGGCGACCTTGACGGTATAGCGACGGCGGCATCTAATTTAGGAGCCATTTACTTTGAACAATATTTGAATGTAGAAAAGGCAATTCCCTTATTCATGCGGGCGTATCACCTATTTACTGAAATGGGCTCCCCGAATGCCAATGCACCAGAAAATTATCTCAATGCCATCCTTACACAAATCGGAGAAGAACGATTTATGCAAATTATTCAATCCAATCAAACCAATTCACAATCATGATAGACTCCCTGATCCCTCCCGCCTTAAAGTACATTACCGACTTAGTCCTCGACAATGAGGAGGTCAAGAAATTCCCCAAAGAGTTCATAACGGCCTCCATGAAGTGGATTAGCTCGTGGTTTTTGGAGGATGATCCTGTCACCAAAACGGTGGTCAATTCAGACAGCCCTGCCGTAGCGAAAGAAGCCGTTTTGAAGGCAAAACTAAATGAGCTACTCAAGAATCCGCAATTCGCGCAGGAGTTAAACGAGCATCTGGCCGCTTACAACGTTCAGCGTAGCCGTATCAAGAACGTAGCGGTTGACGCCCAGATTGAGGCTCAGGGGAACGTACACATTGGCGACAAAGGCACAGGCGATACGACGGCTTATGACGAAAAGAACGTAATCAAAGGCGGTTCCATAAAGGCTGGCAAGGACTTCCATCTCGGCGACGATTATACAAGCAAGTAATCGTTTTTACTATGATGGCGAATGCTTCTCATTTATTCTTGACAGTAGGTAGATAGCACCTGCCTATTGAGACACCAAAAATAATTTGTTGGTCGCACTCACACTGCCACCACCAAACAATACTGCCCTAGCCACCGCACATACAATGCCGATTCCAAACGCCTGCCGTCGTCATTGAGTGATCCTAGCAAATGCCTCGCATTATGGGCGAAAGGTTGTATTTCAATATTGTTTTTGAAACTCACTTTATTTCTGCCGTTCAGTTTGAAAAGTGCTTCTTTGGCACACCAATAAGTACACAGCGTCGATAAATAATCCCCCGCTTCAAGCATTTCATTTTCGTTCAGGTACTTGCGAGCGGTACGACGGAGTTTGTCATCTTTTTTTTCCATATCGATTCCGACTGGAGATTTAGGGTTAATCACCGCCGCGACGTAGTCGAAGGTGTGCGTAATCGAGATGTAATGCTGACTACCGATTAAAAACGGCTTGCCGTGTTCGTCCTTCCAGGTACCTTGAAAAACTTCCCCCGCTTCGGCTACGATTTTTGCCAGCAGTACTCGCCCGGCCAGCCATTCGCGCTTTTTTTGAGGATGTGAAATAGCAGAAAACCCCATTAAATCCGCGGCGGCGGGCAGCATTTCGTGCAGCACTTCCGCCGATTCGCAGAGTTCCCAAACCAGCAGGCGGCAGTCTTCGGTGATGTTCTCGGCGTGAACGAGCGGCATATCATCTGCGTTTGTTTTCCAAAACCTTTCCCTCTTGCTATGAAAGTGCGCAAAATAGATACTTTTTCGGGTCATCGCGACTGCGTGTACGCATTAATTGCCGATCCCGGCGGACAAAGTTTCTATTCTGCCGGGGGCGACGGGCTGGTCGTTCGCTGGGATGTCACTAAGCCCGACCTGGGCGATTTGGTGGCCCGCGTCGAATCGTCGGTGTACGCGCTGGCGGTCGATTCGGCAACGGGCTTGCTGTGGGTGGGGCAAAATTACGAGGGAATTCAACTCATCGACACCGTAGAAAAAAAAGTCGTGGCGTCCATGAAAATAAGTTCGGCGGCGATTTTTGATATAAAAATCTGGCAGGAAACGGCCTTCGTTGCTTTGAGCGACGGGGTCATCACAGTCATCGACATTCCGTCTTTTGCCATTAAAAAACACCTGAAAGCTGCTGGTAAAAGCGCCCGCACCCTGGCCCTGCGGCCCAACCACCGCGAACTAGCCGCCGGATTCAGCGATTGGAGTATCGGGATTTTCGATCTCGACAATTTGACTTTAAAAACCAGAATTCCGGCCCATGACAATTCGGTGTTCGCTACTCAGTATTCACCAGACGGACAGTACTTGATAACAGGCAGCCGCGATGCCCACCTGAAAATGTGGGACGCCAGCCAGGACTACGCCTTAGTGAAAGATATTCCGGCGCACATGTTCGCCATCAACGATATAGCTTACCGCACCGATGGGGCGTTCCTGGCCACAGCCAGCATGGACAAATCCATCAAAATATGGCAATCCGATACCCTTCAACTTGTCAAAGTCGTGGACCGCGCCCGTCACGCCGGACACGCCACTTCCATTAACAAACTACTGTGGTTACCACATGACGACCTGCTAGTATCCGCGAGCGACGACCGTAGCATTTCGGTTTGGGAGATTGAAGAGTGAGCGGTCAAAGGCAAACTACCTCAACCGAATACAGAGTTGGGTGTACTTTCTCAAATGGTTTGGCGTGGTTATTGAGGAACTGAAAGACGAAGCCCGACCGCCCATAGCTAATTTGTTTTTGAAATTTGCCATATTAATCGGTACTTAACCGAATTATCCAAGCGAAATATTCCATAAAACGGGCCATAAAAATGAAAATCTCCCCCATCGATATTCGACAGCATACCTTTGAAAAAGGATTCCGGGGTTACGACATCGACGATGTCAACGCCTTCCTTAACTCACTTTCGCAGGAATGGGAGCGCGTGATGAACGAAAGCAAGATGCTGAAAATGCAGCTCGAGATTGCTGAGAAAGAATTGAACAAATTACGGGATGTAGAGATGACGCTTTTCCGCACCCTTAAAACCGCCGAAGACACTAGCAGCCAAATTACCGAACAGGCTAATAAAGCCGCCGAGAAGTACCTTGAAGAATCGCGCCGCAAAACGGACGAGACCATCGCCGAAACCAAGCGCAAGGCAAGTATGATCGTGCAAGACGCTGAGAACGAGGCCAAGTACATCCGCGAGGAGATCATCAACGAGCTCAAAAACCAGGAGCGCGATTTCAAGGCGATGGAAAAGTACCGCGACAACGTGGTGGTGCAGCTCAAATCGTTGGTCAATAACACCAGCGAAACTGTGGAGCGCTTCGAGAAAAAATTCAGCGAAGACTCTTCCTTTACTCAAAAGATGGAAGAGATCAAGCAACAGGTTACGGAAGCCGCTAACCAACCTACACAGGTGGAGGCCCAAATAAGTGAAGAGAAAGACGAAACGGTAGCAGAAGTCGTAAGCGAAGAGGAAGTAGCTGTGGCAGAAACTGCTGACGAGACGACCTGGGAAGAGTCTGAGAAGACCGACGAACAAGAAGAGCCGGTCGCTATCGGCAGCGATGAGGAATCGAAAGCACAGGAAGATGATGACATCGAAAAACCCACAGCTAAAAATGCTGCTGATGAGGCCCTGGCCGAAGTAGAAAAAATGGCCAAGGTCCGCAAAACTACCGAAGAACTGGACGTAGCCGATGATGCGGACCGCAAGGTTGCCACTGACAAGGGCAGTTCGAAAAATAAAGGTTCGTTTTTCGACCAGATCGGTTAACGTACCTATGGGAACGATTTCACTCGAAGGCTTAGAATTCTTTGCTTATCACGGCTATTACGACGAGGAGCAAAAAGTGGGCAACAAGTACTCGCTCGACATCACGATCCACACCGATTTCTCTCTGGCTGCCCAAAACGACCGTCTGCGTGGCACGGTCAACTACGAGGAACTTTACGCCATTGCCTCCGAAGTGATGCAGGAACGTGCCCGATTGCTGGAGCACATCGCGTACCGCCTCATTGCGAAAATCCGTGAAAAGTACCCTGACGTGGAGAAGGTTCACGTGGCGGTGTCCAAGTTCAATCCTCCGATCGGGGGTGTTTGCTTAAGATCGAAGATTACGCTCGAAGGATGAGCCTTAATTACGTGGAGAACGAAACGTACCGAAGCCTGGATTTTACAGAGAAAAAACTTCCCAAAGGTGAGTACGACGACTGCACTTTCAGGAACTGTAATTTGGCCGATTCCGACCTTGCAGGAGTGAGTTTTGTGGATTGCGCGTTTGAAGACTGCAATCTCAGTTTGGCAAAAATCATCAATACGGCCTTTAAAGAAGTGCAGTTTACAGACTGCAAAATGGTGGGGCTGCACTTCGAGAATTGCAACCCTTTCCTGCTGAGTATGAGTTTTGACGGCTGTCAGTTGAATCTTTCCTCCTTCTACAAATTAGGCTTGAAGAAGTCTAAGTTTAGGCATTGCAGTTTGCATGAAGTAGATTTTACCGAAGCAGATTTCACGAATTCCGTCTTTCAGGAGTGCGACTTTGCCGGGGCGATTTTCGACCGTACTGTTCTGGAAAAGGCGGACTTTCGCACCGCCTTCAACTACTCTCTCGACCCCGAGAACAATAGGATCAAAAAGGCGAAGTTTTCTTTAACCGGATTGCCAGGGCTGCTTGACAAATACGGGATTGAGGTGAAGTCCTGAGAAGGAACTACACCATATCCACCGCCACCTTGTAGTTTGGATCTTCCACGACATTCACGTCGATCAATTCCTCCGCATTGGCCAGTAGCTTCCGGCAATCGGGGCTGAGGTGTTTAAGGTGAACCTTTTTTCCAACCTTTTGATAACGTTCGGTGATTTTATTGAGCGCCTCGATGGCTGACATATCCACCACCCGGCTCTCCTCAAAGTCGATTACTACCTCATTTGGGTCGTTCAGCACGTCAAATTTTTCATTGAAAGCGGCCACCGATCCGAAGAATAGCGGTCCGTAAATTTCGTAGTGTTTCGTGCCGTCTTCGTCGAATCGCTTGCGGGCGCGAATGCGCTTGGCGTTGTCCCAGGCAAAGACCAGCGCAGCGATGATGACCCCCACGATAACGGCCAGGGCCAGATTGTGCAGCAGCGCGGTCACCATGGTTACAAGTACCATCACAAAAACGTCGGACTTGGGCATCTTGTTAAAAGTACGCAGACTGGCCCACTCGAAGGTGCCAATAGCCACCATGATCATCAGCCCCGTGAGGGCCGCCATCGGCAGTCGCTCGATTAAGCCCGAGCCGAACATAATGAAGACCAGCAGCATTACTGATGCCACAATACCGGATAACCGCGCCCGGGCGCCTGAGGAAATGTTGATTAAGCTTTGCCCAATCATAGCGCAGCCCCCCATTCCTGAAAAAACACCTGACAAAATATTGGCCGCGCCCTGCGCTACGGCTTCTTTATTACCGCGCCCACGCGTTTCTGTAATTTCGTCGATAATATTGAGCGTCAACAGGCTCTCGATCAGGCCCACCCCAGCCATGATGGCGGCGTAGGGAAAAATGATGGTGAGTGTTTCAAGAGTAAACGGCACGCTTGGCAGATGGAAAGGCGGAAAACCGCCCTGAATCGAAGCCATATCGCCGACCGTTTTGGTGTCGATGCCAAAGTACGTAACGATACCGAAAACTACCAGAATGGCGGTCAGCGACGCCGGCACGGCTTTGGTGAACTTGGGCATTGCCCAAATAATGAACATGGTGAGTAGTACCAAGCTCAGTAATACGTAAAGCGAGTTTCCCGTGAGCCAGGCGCCCGAGACATCCTTGAATTGGTCGAGTTGCGACATGAAAATGATGATCGCCAAGCCGTTAACGAATCCGAAAATGACCGGATGCGGCACGAGCCGCATCAGTTTACCCAAGCGCAGCAGCCCTGCGGCGACTTGAATAATGCCCGCCAGTACCACTGTGGCGAAGACGTACTCCACGCCGTACGATTTTGCTAAAGCCACGATGATTACCGCCACTGCGCCCGTCGCGCCCGAAATCATTCCGGGACGACCACCAAAAATGGACGTAACCAAACCCATCATGAAAGCCGCGTACAATCCCGTCAGTGGGGAGAGT
>NZ_JBGSXF010000080.1:0-3751 GCF_041751555.1 Persicitalea sp.
CTCCGAAGGAAATAACATCACGCTACAAGGCAGCGGCACGTCCGACCACCTTCTGTGGTCCAAAATCCAGGTCAGTGGCGGAGAGGCCTTCGTCCGCAAGGGTTCGAGTCTTCGCTTTGGCAGCCCGCTGGGTTGGGGGGCGGGCGACCCTGACGATAACGTCATTGACATCCGGTTGGTAAACGACCCCAACAGCACGTTTGGGGCCAACAAGTGGATACTCTCTTCTGCCACCTGCCCAGGTGGTACTACCACCACCGTGAACTGCAACAGCGTAGAGGGCTTCTTCGACACTGCCGACTGTGGGACTCTGTCGGGATGGGCCTACGATGCAACCCAGCCCAATACTCCGATCAATGTAGACCTGTACGAAGGTAGCACCCTGATACAGGCCAATATTGCCGCTAGTAATTTCCGCCAAGATTTGCAAAACGCCGGCAAGGGTAACGGTGTTCACGGCTTCAGCATCAGTACGCCCTCCTCGTTGAAGAACGGTACGAACCGCTCAATCAGCTTCAGGATTAGTGGATGCACATATACCTTGAGTAATTCACCTAAAAATATCAATTGCGCTGGTGGTGGAGCTAGAATTGGGGTTTATGAAAACATATCTGATGAGGGTTTAGAGCTGATAGCATCGCCAAACCCTAACAACGGTGAATTTCAAGCCGCCTTCTATTTAGAAAATGGTCAGAAAGCTGACCTAACTATCAATGATATACTTGGTAGGAAAGTATGGCAGAAAACAATCGTAGGGCAAGGAGAACACAAAGAACTAGTGAGTCTGCCGTCACAATCTGCTGGTTCCTATATTTTACTCCTTCAAAAGGAAACTACCAAGTTCAGCAAGTCTGCAGTTAAAGCCGAATATAAAAAAGTGATTGTAGTCAAATAAGTGTAAATCGAAGTTTTCCTAGTTATTTTGCCTCCGGGGGATGAAACCTCCCGGAGGTTTTTTTTTGTGCTTAGTCGTTAACTATCTGTTGACGTACGTCTTATCCGATGCTGTTCAACTCCCTCCAATTCATCCTTTTCTTCATCGTCGTCACGGTGGCTTACTACAGCCTGTCGTGGCGGGGACGCTGGATCTTGCTGCTGGCGGCGAGTTGCTATTTCTACATGGTCTTCAAGCCCGTGTACATCCTGATTTTGTTCGGCACGATCGTCATCGACTACATCGCCGGGATTTGGATTGAGAAAACGGAAGACCAGCGAAAACGGAAACTGCTGCTAATTATCAGTCTGATTTCCAATATCGGAATCCTGGCTTTTTTTAAGTACTACGATTTCCTCAGCGACTCTGTCAATAGTTTCTTTGCTGTTCTGAATCTGGGTCCACAAGTCCCGCCGCTGGGTGGGCTGATTCCGCAACGAATCGCCGAGTGGATCACCAACGGAGCCGGACGGGTGCTGTTGCCCATCGGTCTGTCGTTCCACACGTTTCAGGCGATGAGCTACACCATCGAGGTGTACCGCAAGAACCAAAAGGCCGAGTACCATTTCGGGATTTATGCGCTCTACGTAATGTTCTACCCGCAACTCGTGGCGGGTCCCATCGAGCGGCCACAGAATATGCTGTTTCAGTTTCACTCGTATTTTAAGTACGACTTCGAAAACGTAAAAGCAGGTTTGATGCAAATGGCCTTTGGGATGTTCAAGAAAGTCGTCATCGGCGACCGCCTGGCGATGGTCGTGGACTACGCCTATGACAATCCTTACGACCACAACGGGCTCACCCTGCTGGTGGCGACGCTTTTCTTCACCTTTCGCATCTACTGCGATTTTTCGGGCTATTCGGACATTGCCATCGGCGCGGCGCGGGTGATGGGCTTCGATCTCATGCAGAACTTCCGTACGCCCTACGAGTCGGCGTCTATCGCGGAATTTTGGGCGCGGTGGCACATTTCGCTTTCGACCTGGTTCCGGGACTACCTCTATATTCCTCTTGGGGGCAACCGCCGGGGTGAGTACCGCCGCTACTTCAATCAATTCACGGTCTTCCTGGTGAGCGGTCTGTGGCACGGGGCAAGCTGGAACTACGTGATTTGGGGGAGCCTCCACGGGCTGTACCTGGTCATGGCCTCGCTGCGCGACAAACTCTTGAAACAGTGGGGCGTTATTTTGCCTAAGAATGCGACTTTCCGAACGCTGAGTGTCATTTTTACTTTTGCGCTCGTGGCCTTGACCTGGGTGTTTTTCAGGAATGACAAAGCACCCGTCGGGCAGGCTTTCGATATCCTGGGAAAGATCTTCACTCTTTCTTGGAATGAGCCGCTGCGCTCACCGCTCAACTCTGTGGAGATGTGGTTTTCGGTAGGGTTGATCCTATTTATGCTGATCAAGGAGCATTATTTTCTGGACATTCCTACCCGAAACACCGTACTTTTTTACACCATCTTTGTATCACTCTGTGTGTTCATCTATTTCTTTGGGGTGTTCACATCCAATCAATTCATCTATTTCCAATTCTAAGCTAGTGTTACGCTCCATCTTGCTTATTGACCCACAATTCAAAACCATCATCTCGCTGGTGCTGATCATGTGGTTGAGCACTGGTAGGGTAGTGGCCCAGGACGAGCAACGGTACCTGGGCATAACGCTGGTCAATGAAGGCGACCAGTACAAGGGTCTCGACGACATACGAAGCGCGGGCAGCGTGGGCTTTAATGCCGCGCTGCTCTCTGTCCACTGGGGAGCAATTCACGGACAATTGGCCGGAGTACTCAGGCAGGAAAACGGTGCTGAATACAATCTGTGGAAGCAGTACGACGATCAGATCAACCTCGCCGTTTCGCTGAGCATGAAAGTGGGTCTGAACATCAACATAGCCACCGAGGACAGTGTCTCGCAGGGCGAGTCAGGACGCTATGGCGAAGAGACCGGGGACGGCTGGCTGCGGGAGGAGCGGGTACTTTGCGTGGGAATGGACGGTACCGAAGCAGTTTATCAGAAATACGGGGGACTGATGCGGCCGCCCAACCTGAACGTGCAGCGCGTGATGACTTCGTTGGCGGCGAAATCGACCAAAACCAGAATAGAAGTTTTCACTAGAGAGGTCATCGGGCGGTACAAGTATCTGCAAGAAGAAAGCAAACTACTTTACGTCAATCTTGTCTGGACGCGCACGCAGGAGGGAGAGTTCGAGTGGGGTACCGATAAGTGGGATAACGGAGTACCGTTGAACCTCGGAATGCTCAATAGTTTTAGCGATTACTCAAAACCCATTGTCGAGGATTACCGTAGTTGGCTGGTGACTGAATACGGCAATGATATTGAGGTTTTAAATAAAAAATGGTTCACTGACTACAAGCGGTTTGATGAAATTCAACCCAAAAACCCCAGTTCGGGAGCAGTATTCAGTGGTTCGGATGGTCACGACTGGTATCGCTACCGAACGCACTTGCTCAAAGAAACTAACGAACTATTTAAACGGGCGGTCGCCCGCGAGGACAGTGCAATCAGAGTGATCAGTCATCACGGCTCTGTCTATGACCGAATCTCTTTTTTTAGAAATACGTTTTCATTCAACGAAATTGCTGCTGACCTCGACGGAGTCAAAATCAACGATGCTTTGGCCTATGACCATCGTTTTGCCCTTGACCTGATCCGAAGCAATCTGCCCGGTAAATTTTACGTGAACGAAGCTGAATATGCTGGTCCGGGTGTAGGTCTTGCACCGCTCATTCAACTAGCCGAGGAGAGTTTTGATCACGGGGCCAACGTGGTGACTTTTTTTAATATGAATTCCACC
>NZ_JBGSXF010000081.1:0-8472 GCF_041751555.1 Persicitalea sp.
GACACTCTACCACAACCAGTTGCTGCTTGACCGATTTATTTCAATCTTGCCAATAGGCACTGAGATTGATAAAAATGACCCAAAAGTCCGTGAACTTTACCGATTGGGCTGCAAAGCCGCTTAATTATTACCGAACCATTGCAGTATTGAGTTTTTCAAAAGATTCAAGTTAGGGTCCTGGACCGTAGAATGGGAAAATGGCGCAGACTTTGCCCCGGAATTCTTGTACGAGAAATGTAGAAAGGTGATGGTAAGTTCATAGACGCTTTACTTAGCATACGATACGCAAATTGCCAGTTTATCCAAACAACAAGAACAATATGGAAGGAACCATAAAAATACACCCGAGTCGCCGGCGATAGAAAAACTACCGGAAGGCGTGTACCTGGCTACATCTGAGCAAGTTCAGGGGCTTATTGCCCAGGGCGTACCATCACGGAAACCCTCGAAATTGCATGGGATGTGGCAAAAAAATTGCTGGAATCTCAAAGTGGGAAAGCTATTTTGATGAACCTAAGTTTGTGAGGCCATTTAGCAAACCCAATAAGTGCGTTATCTGACTAGGGAAGAACTAAATAAGCTAGACACCCAGAATGCTAATCTTCAACAAAAAATACTTCCTGCTAACGATAATCCTGTTCCTGATTGAAGTCTTCATCGCTCTATACGTTCACGACAATTTCATTCGCCCCTTCTTCGGTGATTTTTTAGTGGTGATCCTGGTGTACTGTTTTATCAGATCGTTCCTATCCATTTCAGTTATTGCAGCTTCAATTTTGGCTCTTTTGTTTTCGTATTTCGTAGAAATACTACAATACTTGAACATCGTTGAGACACTGGGACTCCAAAAGTCAAAACTGGCAAGAACAGTTCTTGGCACTTCTTTCGCGTGGGAGGATATTGTGGCTTATACGCTTGGGATCGTTTTTGTGATTTTGGTAGAAAAGAAAACATCACGCACCAACCTATCCCACTGACTCCGAGTGTAAATCAAGGTTCGTAGTCAGCTATAAGGTACGTCCCCCCATTCTGTCGTCTATATTTCTGATGAGACTTCACACAACAACTTTCTATTTCGCCAGCTTACTGCTGCTATTGACATCAATCTGTCTGCAAACCGCGGCGGGTCAGAGCTTTGCCCATCCGGGAATTAATCAGACGAAGGCCGACCTCGCCCACATGAAAGCGCAGGTGTTGAAAGGCCAGGAGCCTTACAAAAGTGCTTTCGAGCGGCTCAAAGAGGAGACAGACCTCGCCTTTGTGGTTACGCCCTACACCCACGTGCTGCGCGGCCCTTATGGCAAGCCCAACATTGGCGGCAACGACCTTTCCAAGGGGGCGCAGATGGCCTATAACTGCGCCGTGGTTTGGTACATCACCAACGACCAAGCCTACGCAAACAAGTCCATCGAAATCCTGGACGCCTGGTCGGCGAGGCTCTGGGATTTTGACTACAACGACGCTAAACTACTGGCGGCGTGGACGGGCCACGTCCTTTGCAATGCCGCCGAAATACTGCGTTACACGCCTTCGGGCTGGTCGCCGCAGGGCGTCGATCAGTTCAAGCACCTGATGATGACGGTGTACTACCCGCTGCTGAGGTACTATTTTCCGCAAGCCAACGGCAACTGGGACGGCGCGATCATCCATTCCATTCTGGCCATTGCCGTCTTTACCGACAACCGGCCGATGTTCAATCAGGCGCTGGATCACCTGCTGCGCGGCCCCGTGAATGGTAGTTTGTTCAAGTACATCTACCCGAGCGGACAATGCCAGGAAACGGGCCGCGACCAGGCGCACGTGCAACTGGGACTGGGAGAGTTTGCCGGAGCCGCCCAAATCGCCTATACGCAGGGCGTTGATGTTTTTTCGATGGGCGACCACCGCCTGGCGCTGGGCTATGAGTACACCGCGCAGTTTCTGCTGGGCGAGCCGCCGCATTCCTACGGTGAGATTTCGCAACGGGCCAAAAAGCTGAGGGACGATTACGAATACATCTACCAACACTATGCCGCGCGGGGTATCGAACTATCCTACACGAAGATGGCCGCCGATTCGGTTCGCTCTACGGCTTCCCGTTCAGTGCTTACTTCACTGCGCAAACCGCTGGGTAAAGTAGTTGGCTATTCAACTGGGCCTGCTGTAAGCTCGATTGGCTATATCGCGGGAGCCGTAGCTACCGCAAGTACCAAAATCCCCGATACTGCGATACGGGTGCAGCCGGGCGAATCTATCCAGGAAGCATTGAATACCGCAGCGGGCAGCGGTCGGTGGGTAGTGGCGACGGCGGGTTTGCATACGTTGCCAACTACACTCAAGATTCCGAGCGGCGTGACGCTGGCGGGCGAAGGCGTTGAGACGATGCTTTTTCTCGACCCAAAATCTGACGAAAGAGACGCCATTGTAAGCGCGAGCGACGACTTGCACGACGTTACGCTCCGGGATTTTGTGCTGGAAGGGGCCACGAGGGCCGAGCCGGGGAGCGACCCCAACACCCGCCGTTCGTTCCGCAGCACGGCCAAGCGCGGCGGTGTCCTGTTCATCTCACCGCGCCGGGGCGGGATGAAGAACCTTAATTTTATCAATCTTACCGTCCAGAACTGTACCTACAACGGCGTACTAGTGAGTGGAGCTACCAATGTATCGGTCACTGCCTGCGACTTCACAGAAAATGGCTCGTACGTGGTACCGGGGCCAAAATTGCAGCACAACTTGCTTTTGACCTATTGCGATAAAGTTTCCATCGAGGGAAGTCGGTTGGATACCTCGCCCTTCGGGAGCGGCCTTTCGCTGGGGCATTGTCGGGACGTGAGGGTAACCCATACCGAGATAGCCCGAAACGGGTACTACGGCGTCCTGATCGCCGAATCGGAAAACGTAGTGATCGAAAAGAGCCTGATCGAGGCCAACGACCGCAGTGGGGTGATGATGGAGTTTTTGGACAAAGGATCGAAGGGAATAACAGTTCGGGACAACCGAATTCAATACAACAACGGATTCGGGGTCGAGTCGTACGCTACGAAAAACGGGACGGTGAAAGGCAACTTGTACGAGGGAAATGGCTTGGCCGGACAAGAAAAAATTAGTGCTGAGCGGCGGGTGATTATGGAGTAATTGATCCTTTGATCTGTATCTCATTGGTATTGCCAAGATGGATGTCTATGTGAAGATGCCGACCACGGTGCAAGAAACAATCAAGCTTGATCAAAATGAAAGAAACAGCAATCCTAAGAGCGATAGTTCTGGTGATTATTTTGAGTAGTTGTAATAACAATAAATCTCAAACGAACTCCGAAAACCAAAGTGGATTTGTATCGGATACTCTCACCAAACACTTGAAACCGTTTCGAGCGGAACTACCGACCATTGGGCTTTTGATGTACAACGGTGTACTCCAAAGCGAAGTGATAGCTACCTCGGATGTTTTCGCAAAACTGACCGAGGATGGAAAACGTCTTTTTAACGTAATCACGATAGCTGAAACCAAAGACCCGATCATTACCGAAGAGGGAATGAAATTCGTTCCGGATTATACGTTCGCCAACTGTCCAAAATTGGAGGTACTTTTTATACCCAGTGCTTACGATATGTACGCCCAGGTCCATAATGATGAGATTGTCGGTTTTATAAAAGAGAAAAATCAAGAAACCAAATACACGGTGAGCAACTGCGCCGGAGCGCAGCTGATCGGTGCTTCGGGAATTGCCGATGGGCATAAAATCGTCACCTGGATTGGGGGAGGCAAACAACTGCAAAAAGATTATCCGAACTTAAATGTGCAGGACGATAGTTTGGTCACGTTCGTGGAGGACGGTAAGTTTTTATCTTCAAACGGAAATTTAACGAGCTACATTTCCGCTTTGGAATTGCTGGAAAAAATGACCAGCCCCGAACACAGAAAGTTTGTCGAAAGCTATTTGTATCTCGACCGACTTCAAGATTGGAAGAAATAGGTTCAGGTCAACCTACACTGTACCTTGGTAAATCTGCCCCCGTCGGGAGGGCAAAAAACGCACTTAGTGGCAGGCGTCAGATAGTCATCTGCCATCCTGCCCACACCAAAGTTTTTGCACTTCTCCCAGACCGATGAACGTTTTCGCACAGTTTACGATTAATTAGTTGTAAAAATCTGCTATTCAGCCGAAAAGTCTGTACTTTTGCGGCTTGTTTTTACGGAAGGGAGGATGAAAAGTGCTTTCTCTTGTCCGTTTGGCTGAAAAAATCAACAACTGATCCGGAAAAAGAAATGCAATCCATTCGTAACATCGCCATCATTGCCCACGTCGACCACGGCAAAACTACCCTGGTCGATAAGATTATTCATGCCTCCAAACTGTTTCGCGAGAACCAGGAGTTCGACGACCTGATCCTGGACAACAACGACCTCGAGCGCGAGCGTGGCATCACAATTACGTCCAAAAACGTGTCGGTTCGCTATAAAGACGTTAAAATTAATGTTATCGATACCCCAGGCCACGCCGACTTTGGGGGTGAAGTGGAACGCGTGCTTAAAATGGCCGATGGGGTACTTTTGCTGGTTGATGCCTTCGAAGGTCCGATGCCACAGACGCGCTTCGTGCTGGGCAAAGCGCTAGAACTGGGCCTGAAGCCCATCGTGGTAGTTAATAAGGTAGATAAAGAAAACTGCCGTCCCGAGGAAGTGCAGGAAAACGTCTTCGACCTGATGTTTAACCTCGGCGGAACCGAGGAGCAACTCGACTTTGTGACCGTGTACGGTTCCTCTAAGCATGGCTGGATGGGCGAAGATTGGCGACATCCTACGGGTGACATCACGTTTTTGCTCGACACGATCATCGAGCAGATTCCACCCGCGCCCGTGAACGAAGGAACACCGCAAATGCAGATCACCTCGCTGGACTACAATGCTTTCGTAGGTCGTATCGCCATCGGCCGTGTATTGCGCGGTACGATAAAGGAAGGCGCGCAAATGTCGCTTTGCAAAGCCGATGGGGTAATTAAGAAAGTAAAAATCAAAGAATTGCAGACTTTCGAGGGCTTGGGCCGTCAGAAAGTAAGCGAAGTACAAGCGGGCGATATTTGCGCCGTGACGGGCATCGACGACTTCGAAATCGGCGATACCCTCGCCGACCTGGAAAACCCTGAGGCTCTGCCTCGTATTGCGGTGGACGAGCCGACGATGAATATGCTGTTCACGATCAACAATTCGCCCTTCTTTGGTAAAGAGGGCAAATTCGTGACTTCGCGCCACCTGCGCGATCGTCTTATTAAAGAAACCGAGAAAAACCTCGCTCTGCGCGTGGAGTCAGGAGGAAGCGAAGATAAATTTCTGGTCTTTGGCCGGGGCATTCTGCACCTGTCGGTATTAATCGAAACCATGCGCCGCGAAGGCTACGAATTGCAGGTAGGCCAGCCGCAGGTACTTTTCAAAGAAGATGAAAACGGCAACCGCCTCGAACCCATTGAAACGATGGTCGTGGATGTGCCGGAAACTACGGCGGGCAAGGTTATCGAACTGGCTACCCAGCGCAAAGGCGAATTGCTGGTGATGGAGCCAAAGGGCGATTTGCAGCACCTCGAATTTGAAATTCCGTCGCGCGGGTTGATCGGTCTGCGCTCCAACGTTCTCACTGCCACGCAGGGCGAAGCCGTGCTGACGCACCGTTTCAAGAGTTTTGAACCGTACCGGGGCATTATTCCGAGCCGCAACAGTGGTTCCATTATTTCCAAGGGAATGGGGATGTCCACGGGCTACACCATCGACAAATTGCAGGATCGCGGTCGTTTCTTCATCGGCCCCGGTGAAGAAATTTACGGCGGTCAGGTGGTGGGCGAGCACAACCGCCCCAACGACATCGTGGTCAACTTGCAGGAAGCCAAAAAGATGACCAACATGCGGGCCTCCGGCTCCGACGACGGGCTGCGCATTGCGCCGAAGATCAATTTCTCATTAGAGGAGTCGATGGAGTATATCCAGAAAGACGAATACCTGGAAGTAACGCCCAGTAGTATTCGGATGCGGAAGATTTATCTTGAAGAAACGGACCGCAAGCGCAACGCGGCGAAGTTGGAGATGGCCTAAAGCATAAGGCAACAACACTTCGTGTTATATTCAACGCTGACAGGATTCAAAGCCCTGTCAGCGTTTTTTTATTCGGCGTAGGGCTGATCAATTCTTCCCAGGTATACGCCGCGTAATTTTCCGGCCAGCATGGCTTTGATTTCTGCCCCGATCTGCGGATAAAGGTGCTTGTCGGCCAGATCACTGACCGCAAGCCACTCTACGGATAAGGCGGTCGTGTGTTCGGGATTCAGTTGCGGTAGTCCGGCGATGAGGTGTACTGCGAACACTGCGTGAAGCGCGTCCTTTCGTCCGTCTTCCCCGATAACTTCTCCACAAAATACCAGTTGATCGACTTCGGTTTCCACGCCCAGTTCTTCTCTTAGTTCCCGCACGATTACCTCCGACAGGCTTTCGCCGGGATCGGGATTGCCGCCCGGCAGGGCGTACACGTCTTGTCCGCCGTAGCGGTACTTCATGGTCAGGACGCAGTTGCGTTCGATGATAAGGGCGGAAGGGCGGACGCGCATGGGGCGAGTTATTTTTTGAGGAGAGATGTAAAAGTACGGCTTCCTGGAACGCCAATCGGAAAAACTACCAAAGTGGATGGATGTTTGGCTTCTGAGCGAAAGAGTAAAGCAGAGCCTGTACCCGCTTTGTTTGATAAATTTATTTTTCTCAAAATTTTCGCACCCAAATGAAAAGAATCTCCTTTCTCCTTTGTCTGTTATCATTCATAACAGTAGCCGCTCAAGCCGCTCCATTCATCGACCTCGAGAAACCTGACGCAACGGCGCCCGACGCAACGGCGCCCGACGCTATCCTCGTCTTTTCTAAAACCAAAGGCTTCCGCCACAAATCCATCGCGGCAGGTAAGGCCGCGCTAATGAAGCTAGGAGCCGAAAACCGTTTCCAAGTCGATACGACCGAAGACGCTTCGGCCTTTACGCTCGACAATTTGAAAAAATACAAGACGGTGGTATTCCTAAGTACGACGGGCGATATTCTCGACCCTGAACAGCAGGACGCCTTCGAAAAGTACATTCAGGGCGGTGGCGGTTGGCTGGGTATTCATGCAGCTGCAGACACGGAATACGACTGGCCCTGGTACAACAAACTGGCGGGAGCTTATTTTCTCAGTCACCCCAAGCAGCAGAACGTGGATGTGATTGTCTGGAACAAAGTACATCCTACCACCAGTTTCCTGCCCAACATGTGGCGGCGATTCGATGAATTGTACAACTATAAAAGCATTCAGCCAGGTATCATAGTGTTGGCTACCCTGGACGAAACCAGCTACGAAGGTGGGAAAAACGGGCGGATGCACCCCTTCATCTGGTATCATGAGTTCGAGGGTGGTCGCGCTTATTATACGGGCGGTGGACACACCGACGAGTCGTACGTAGAGCCATTGTTCGTGAAACACCTGCTGGAAGCCCTTAAATGGACGATGCGAAGAACAAAATAGAGACGCGGTCGGCTCGCGGTCGGCCAGACGCGGTCGGCCAGACGCGGCCTGCCAGACGCGATTTATCGCGTCTGGCAGGCGTCAGCCCGCTATACATTAGCGACGTAGAACAGTATCAGCCCGAAATCACCTTCCGCTCGATAAGCAGCATGAAGATGTGGATGACTTTGATATGGATTTCCTGAATGCGATCTGCGTAGCCGAAATGGGGTACCCGGACTTCCACATCCGCTAGTCCCGCCAGTTTACCCCCGTCTTTTCCTGAAAGAATCACCACCTTCATGCCCTTGGCGCGGGCAGCTTCTACCGCTCGGATAATATTGGCTGAATTGCCGCTCGTACTGAGCCCTAACAGCACATCGCCCGACTGTCCCAAACCTTCTACAAAGCGCGAGAACACAAACTCATAGCCGAAATCATTGCTCACGCAGCTGAGGTGGCTAGAGTCAGAGATAGCGATGGCGGGTAGAGCGCGACGGTTGTCGCGGTAGCGGCCTGTGAGTTCTTCGGCGAAGTGCATGGCATCGCAGTGTGAGCCACCATTGCCGCAGGAGATGATTTTACGGTCGTTCAGAATGGCTTCGGCCATCAGCGCGGCGGCCCTTTCGATCGCTTCAAGTTGGGCAGGATCAGCCAAGAAGGCATCCAGTACACGCTGAGCTTCGCTAAGTTCCTGCTTTATTATTTCCTGACTCGATTCACTCATTCCACCTTAAAAAATCTGCTGACGATAGGGAATATTGTACCGTAACGCAATGGTATGCAGTCGCGTTTTGCGAGTTACGGTGTGGCGTGGCGTCTCCTCCCGCCGCCACATGAGACGACCATCTAAAAAGAGGTTGTGTGTCAGCATATACGATACCCGAAGATCCGTGAGCCGAGTGAATAGCGGTGTACCCTGGGTGAGGAAATTCCCGAAGTCGTCCACGCGGGTTTCGTAGTCCAGCAGAATATTGCCGCCCCA